>JAJFJE010000430.1 GCA_021774355.1 Alphaproteobacteria bacterium | reverse complement strand
GCTGCCCCGAGACGACGGAATAGACCGAGCCGCCCTTGTTGGCGCTGGCCGGGGTTGCCTGCCCGTCCATGGCAAAGCTGACCGGATTGACGCACAGCAGGGGGCGGCCGCGGACCGAGGCGAACTCGCCCGCACCATTCCAGATCTCGGCCCGGTTGAGATAGAAATCGGGATCGCCGTCGCGGGCGATGGTCGACCAGGCAATGACGCAGCCCGTGTCGCCGGGCCCGGCACAGGGCCGTGTCCCGGCCAGGGCGCCGCCGAACAGATCGAGGGGCAGGGGAAAGCCCGCGGCATAGGCGACGACCAGGTGCTGGGCCAGGGCGCTGCCGGGCGGAAAGAACTCCGCCAGCAGACGCTGCAACAGCAGGCTGCCCTGGCTGTGGGCGACCAGGACGATGGGCCGGCCATCGTTCCAGGTCTTGAGATAATGGACGAAGGCCTGGCGGATGTCGCCATAGGCGAGGTCGATGGCCCGGTGGGCCGAGGCCCGGTCGTCCGCCGTCAGCCCGGCGACGGCGGCAAGGGCAGCCTGGCGGTAGGCGGGGGCGTAGATGCGGCAGCAGCCGTTGAAGATCGTCGCCTGGGTCAGGCTGTTGGCGATCCCCCGGGCGACGGTGTCGTCATAATCGGCGTTCCATCCCCCGGCCCGCAGATAGGTGGTCGGATGGATATAGAAGGCATCGGCCTTGGCCGTGGCCTGGAGATCGCCGGGCTCGGCGCCGGCCGGGACCTGATCCGCCGCGTCGGGACGGTCGGGCAGGAACAGCCAGGCCCGGGTGGTGCTGTAGTCCGGCGCGGCGGGGACCGTGTCGGGAGCAAAGGGCAGGGCGGGGGTCAGCATGAACGCCGTCAGCCGGTCGCGGCAGGCATAGACGGTGCCCCCGGCGACGGCCAGCAAGGCGACGAGGACGAACAGGATCCGGCGGGCCACGGTCATGATGGCGGGTCCCGGCGGCGGCAGCCCCCGGGAACCATCAGTCGGCGGTGACCTTGAGCCCGAGCTGGGCCGCCAGGGCTTCCGGCTTGGTGGCGTTCTGGCCGAAGGCCACAAAGCTGGTCGGCTGCGCGGGCTCGACGGCGATGGTCAGGCTCTTGGCGTTCTGGACGAATTTCACCAGTTGATCGATGGCGGCACCGAGTATCGGTCCGGGGAAGGCTGCCTTCTGCTGCCGCAACGTCTTGACCGCCTCGTCGCGGACCTCGTCCTTGCTGCTGCCCTGCTGCGCGGCGATGTAGCCCAACAGCCGGTCGGCCAGCGAGTTGTCGCGATAGGTAATGGCCGCCTTGACCAGCTTGGCGGCCAGCAGGGCGGTCGGCGGCTCCATGCTGGCGGAAGCCTGCTGCAGGGCCGCGATGTCGAAGTCCTGGGCCTTGAACGTCAGATCCAGTTCGCCGCCATCCTTCATGCTGATCCGGAAATGGGGCAGGTCCAGCGTCTTGGTGGCCACGTCGAAGCTGTAGGTCATGTCCGAGTCGACCACGATCTGCTGGTAACCCAGCGCATCGATGGGTTCCCGGGCACTGGGATCTTCCAGCAGGGCCGCCGGCAGCACCAGGTCGTCGAGCGCAAAGGAGCCGCTGGTCGGAAGATCGTCGACATAGTCGCCATTGGTTGCCTTGAGCGACGCCAGGGTAAACCGGGCGCCGCCGACCTTGCCCACGCCGACATCGGAAATCGCGTAGGACTCGGCCCGCATCTTGGTGATATCAGGCCCGTCGGCGCCGTCGATGAAGGCCTGCATCCCGGCTCCGAAATCGACCCCGGCCAAGGTCATGCCGGCAACCGCGAACTCGACGTCGTCGGTAAGGTTGCGCCCGGACAGCCCGGTCACGCTGAACCGGTCGAAGGCGAAGCGTTGCAGCTTGGTCAGTTCCACGCCGTCCAGGGTGACGTCGTTGCCCTGGCCCTGGAACCCCTGCAGCTTGAATCCCTTCAGGGCAACGCGGTCGGCGGCCAGCGCCATGATGGCCGCGGCGGTCGACCGTTCGTCGTTGAAGGCATCGTCGGGAAGGCGGAGCAAAGTGCCGAGCGCGACATTCTCCAGGCTGAGCTGGCCCAGGGTCAGGGTGCCGTCATTGCCTGGCGGCTTGGCCGCCAGGTCGTTCATCTCGAGGGCGCCGACCGTCTCGCCGTCATAGGGCCCCAGTTTGAAGGCCCCGATGGTGGCCGCGCCCGAGGCGGCCTTGAGGCCGCTGAACGACAGGGTCTCGAAGGACAGCGCCGCGAGCGCGTCCTTGACGCCCTTGCCGGACAGCCGGCCCAGGCCCGCCAGGGTGGTCGGCGGCGGCGCGGCAAACTGCCGGGCGGCCAGCTTGCCCAGCGCCAAGTCGGTCACGACGACACCCTCATTCGCCGGCCCGATGGCGAGTTGGGCGGCGGTCACCCGGTCGACCAGGGGCAGGCGGGTGGTCAGGTCCGGCTGGCTGCCATAGGCCGCAGGATCGAAGATCCGCGTCGCGTTGGCGCCATTGGGGGCGGTGACGGTCAGGTCGGAAAAGACCAGGCGGACCTGTGGACCGCTGCCCTCGCCCTGGACGGTCACGGCGAATTCCGTGAACGCCAGGCGGTCGGCCGCCGGGTCGCAGGTCAGGCCGCTATAGGTCACCTTGGTTTCCGGCGGGAACTTGGCAATGGTGGCGTCGACATCGCCCTGCACCGTGGCGCAGTCCAGGGTACTGATGGCGGTCGGCCCCTGTTGCAGGAAGTACCAGCCGGCCACGGCACCCACCCCGACGATGACGGCGGTGGCCGTCCCAATGGCGATCTTGTTCATTCGATCCTCTTCCGAGACTGTCCCCTGCCCTGGCGGCGGACGGCACCACACGCAGGCGAGACCCTAGCGCCTTGGCCGGTGACCGGCAATCGCATAGGCTTGGCCGGCAAGGTGGTCCCCCGGGGGCGGTCATGGCACATGGGCAGCGGCGGATTCGGTGGCTGGTCCGCGCAGGCCTGGGCGCTGCCGGCGTCCTGGCGGCTGCCGCGATCGCCGCCCAAGCCGACCAGGTCCCGCCGGCCGGCGACGGCGGCCCGGTTGGCCGCCCGGGCGAAAAAGCGATGTTGGCGCCGGCACCGGGTCCCCGGCGAGGGGTCGAGGGTGACGAGGACAATGGCTGGGACGCCATCGCCCAGGGCAGCAACCCCCGCCTCCTGCAGCTCAGCCTGATCTGGGCGGGCTATTACCGGGGCCTGGCCAGCGGTGCCATGGACGCGGCGACGACGGCCGCGACCAAGGCCTTCCAGGCGGCGATCAAGGCGCCGCCGACCGGGCGCCTGAATGCCGCCCAATTGGTCCAACTGCTCAAGGCCGCGGCCGCCGCGCGGGTCGGGGTGGGCTGGACCACCTATGAAAGCACCGAGATCGGCTACCGGGTCGGCTATCCCGCCCGGCTGCTGGGCAAGGCCGCGGCGCAACCGGGCGGCGGGCGGGCCTTTACCGGCGCGGATGGCCGCGGCGCCCTGACGGTTGAGGTGCTGGAGCCGATGACGGCGGACGCCTTCGCCGTGCTCTTCGCCCAGTTGCGGGACCATCCCGATCCGGGCAAGACCATGACGTCCGCGACCCTGCAGGGCGAGACCATCGTCTTTGCCGGGCACGACCGGAACCGCCGGCAGGATTTTGCCGGGCGCATCGACCGGCGGCCCAATGGCCTGGTCGGCTTCACCTTTTTCTATGCCGCCGGGGGTGACGACCGGCTGTCCCTGGTCGCCGACGCCATGGTCAATGAATTCGTCGTGCCCGACCGGCTGGGGCCGCCGCCGCCGCTGCCGCCGGGGACGGCGGTGGGCATCTATGCCAAGGACGAGGCGCGCTACGGCGCCATCGGACAGCCGCTCGCGGCGCCGCCGCCGGCTCCCGCCCCGCCGCCCCCGGCAGCGGCCGATCGCCGGGACCTCGTTCCGCTTCCCGCCCTGCCCATGGCCACCGCCGACCAGCCCCTGCCGGCGGTCGCCGTGTTCCGCAAGGTCAAGGACGCTGTGTGGGTGGTGCTTGCCGCCAGGCTCGGGCCGGACGGCACACCCGACCTCGACGAAGACGTCTCCCAGGGGTCTGCCGTGGCGATTACCGCCCAGCACCTGCTGACCAATTGCCATGTGGTCGGCGACTATCCCTTTATCGGCATTTTCCGCAAGGATGACCTGTCCGACCTGATGCCGGTGACGCTGCGCCTCCGGGATGTTGCCGGCGACCGCTGCATTCTGCGCACGACCGGTGCCACCCTGCCGGCGACGGTCGCCATCCGCGGCTATCGCGATATCGAGATCGGCGAGCGGGCCTTTACCATCGGCGCGCCATCGGGTCTCGACCTCACGCTGGGCGAAGGGCTGGTGTCGGGCAAGCGCCGGCGGGACGGGATCGCCATGGTGCAGACAAGCGCGCCGATCTCGCCGGGCTCGTCGGGCGGCGGCCTGTTCGACGCGCGCGGCAACCTGATCGGCATCACCACTTTCAAGCTGCGCAATGCGGAAAACCTGAACTTCGCGATCGCCGCCGAGACCTATCTCGCGGTGGGCGCCGTGGCCGGCCCCTGATCCGGGGGGTCCGGCTGCAGGCGGATATGGGCGCTGATCCTGATGTCGATCTGGTCGGCGACAAAGTCCCGGTCGGCAATCATGCCATAGGCCACCCGGTCGACCTTGCCGACCGCTACGAAATCCGCGACCTCGGCATTCAGGGTGTCGTCATGGCGGCGGCCTTCCAGGCGGGCTTCGAACACTGCCGGTCGGGTGACGCCGCGGATCGTCAGGTCGCCTTCCAGGCGGACCTCGGCCAGGGTCAGGGCGACCACCGAGGTGGTGGCAAAATGCATCGCGGGAAACTGCGCCACATCGAAATAGGCCGGCGAGCGCAGCATCCGGTCGGCGTCGAGCGACGAGGTGGTGGCCGAACCGACGTTGACGGTGACCTCGACCCGGCTCTGGTCGGGATGCGCGAGGTCGAGAAGCAGGGTGCCGTCAAACTGGCCGAAATGGCCGGTGGTCGTGAACAGGCCCAGGTGATCGACGGCAAAGCCGATCGACACGAAATCCGGCTCGATGTCGTAGAGCACCGCCGCGCGCACCGCCGCCGGCACGCCCAGCAAGGCAAGGCCGCATAGCGTGGCGGCCATCGCGCACCGGCGGCCCATGTGCCGGACGCGGGACAACACCCTATTCGCCGGACTTCTGCAACGCGGGATAGACGGCCCGGAACTTGGCCACCTTGGGCGCCGAGACGGCACGGATATAGGGCTGGGCCGGATTGCGCGCCGCATAATCCTGGTGATAGGCCTCGGCCGGGAAGAACGTCCGCAACGGCTCCAGCGTTGTCGCCACGGCGCCGTCGAGCAGGGCGCTGCGGTTGATCTGGTCGATATAGTCCGCCGCGACCGCGCGCTGCTCCTCGCCCTGATAGAAGATCGCCGAGCGGTACTGGCGGCCGACATCATTGCCCTGGCGGTCGACCTGGGTGGGGTCGTGGGCGACCGAGAAAAAGATCTTCAGGATCTGACCGAACGAGGTGCGCGCCGGATCATAGGTGATCCGAACCACCTCGGCATGGTCCGTCAGGCCGCTGCAGACCGTCCGGTAATCGGCCGTCTCGGCGGTTCCCCCGGCATAGCCGGAGACCACCTCCGACACCCCGGCAAGGGCGCGATAGACCGCCTCGACGCACCAGAAGCAGCCCCCGGCCAGGACGATGCTCTGGATGCTGCCGTCCCCGGGGGCGATATCGCGGGCCGGATCGGGGAAGCCGGCACGGCCGGTGGCGGGGATCTGGGGCAGGGGGCAGACGGTCATGGCATTCTCCGCCGAGGGGTGTACAGCAGGGTTCGCCGCCACCGGCACGAGGTTACCGCGCCCGGAGCGTCCCGTCACTTCAGACAAAAATCGCCCCGCCGTCTGGGGGGCGACGGCGGGGCGATAGGCACGCGCCAGCCGTTGGGGGGGATGGGGGGTCGGCGGCGCGGAGGCCCCGGGGGGCGGGGCTTGCAGAAACAACGCAGCCTGGCGCGAGACGTTCCCGGATTTGGTTGCGTCGCAGCTAAATTTTTCAGGGCAGCAGAATCCGCCGTTCGGCGGCGGGCCGGGCGCCGCCGGGGGCGCCGCCCGGGGGTTCCGCGGTCACAGCGAAATGGTCGCCATAAGCAGGCTGACGATCCCGGCGCAGGCCGCGAAAGTGGCCATTGCGGCAGCCCGCTCGGCCCACAGGTCGGTCGGGGTGTAGGGTGCCCGGAGGGCGGCGGTGAACTTGCTCATGTCTCGATCCTTTCCCGGAACTGATGGGGTTCAGTGTGCCGGCCCACGGTTGAAAATTGCTTAACGGCGCCGTCCCGGTAATGCCGTCGATTACGATTTTCCGGACCCCGGCCAGCCCCTGATGCATGGCTGGCGTGCGGGCCGGGCAATGGTGACAAGAGGCGCCGGGGGCGGTCACAATGACGGCAACAGAAAGAACAGGGGGAGCGCCGATGCCGGCCGACGTAAATGCCGAACGGACGTCCGTCCAGCATTGGCTGTCACGCCTGGAGAGCGGGCTCGACCAGGGCGACCAGGCCGCCCTGGCGGGGCTGTTCCATGCCGACAGCCACTGGCGGGACCTGCTGGCGCTGACCCGCCGGATCCGCACCCAGGGCGGGGCCGCGGCCATTGCCGGCGCGTTGGCCGCGGGGGCGGCACAGCTTCGTCCATCGGGGTTTCGCATCGCCGAGGGGCGGACGCCGCCGCGGCGGGTCAGCCGGGCTGGGATCGCGGCGGTGGAGGCGATCTTCGACTTCGCCACCGGCGACGGCCGGGCGACCGGTGTCCTGCGCCTGACCGCGGACCCGGCCGGCGGCGCGCCCCGGGCCTGGACCTTGCTCACCGCCCTCGACCAGCTTGACGGTTGCGCCGAACGGCAGGGGCGTCCCGCCGAGGCCGCCTATTCCCGGGATTTTCGCGGGCCCAACTGGCTCGACCGGCGCCATGCCGCGGCCGCCTATGCGGACCGGGACCCGGCGGTGCTGGTGGTCGGCGGCGGCCAGGC
>JAJFJE010000429.1 GCA_021774355.1 Alphaproteobacteria bacterium | reverse complement strand
GAAGGCCGCCTCGTCCTCGGTCGGGAAGCCGGCGATGACATCGGCGCCCAGCACCAGGTCGGGCCGGGCCCCGCGCAGGCGGGCGATCAGTTCCAGGGCGTCGGCGCGCAGGTGGCGACGCTTCATCCGCTTCAGGATCAGGTCGCTGCCGTGCTGCAGCGACAGATGGAGGTGCGGCATCAGCCGGGGCTCTTCGGCCAGGGCGCGCAGCAGGTCGTCATCGGCCTCGGCGGCATCGAGCGAGGACAGGCGCAGGCGGGGCAGTTCGGGCACGGCCTTGAGCAGGCGGCGCACCAACTGGCCGAGCGCCGGCCGGCCCGGCAGGTCTCCGCCATAGGACGTAAGGTCGACCCCGGTCAACACCACTTCCTGGTGGCCATGGGCGACCAGGCGGCGGACCTCGGCGACCACGGCCCCCATGGGGACCGAGCGCGCGGGGCCTCGGCCAAAGGGAATGATGCAGAAGGTGCAGCGGTGGTCGCAGCCGTTCTGGACCTGGACGAAGGCGCGGGCGCGGCCCTCGAAGCCTTCGACCAGGTGGCCGGCGGTCTCCCGTGCGGTCATGATGTCGCCGACATGGATCTTGTCCGCCAGGTCGGTGGCCAGGCCCTTCCAAGCCGCGCCGGACATTTTCTCCTGGTTGCCGATGACCTGGTCGACTTCGGCCATGGCGGCAAAGCGTTTCGGTTCGATCTGGGCGGCGCAGCCGGTGACGATGATGCGCGCCCCCGGATGCTCGCGCCGGGCCCGGCGGATCGCCTGGCCCGCCTGGCGTGTCGCCTCGGCCGTCACGGCGCAGGTGTTGACGATGATCGCCGCATTCAGCCCGGCCTTCTGGGCATGGCCGCGCATCACCTCCGCCTCATAGGCGTTGAGCCGGCAGCCGAAATTGATCACCTCGACAGTCATGCCGCGGCACCGACATGGCCGGGCAGGGCGATGACGCCGGTGAAGGCGACAGCGACGGCCCCGGTCATCAGGACATGGTCGTCGGCGCTGCGCCAGGCCATCTCCAGCCGGCCGCCGTCCATCCACACCGTGGCCCGGCGATCGACCAGGCCGCGCAAGGTGGCCGCGACGACCACGGCGCAGGCCGCCGAGCCGCAGGCGCGGGTTCGCCCGGCGCCGCGCTCCCAGACCACCACACGGAGCGCGCCGTCGGCCTTCTGCGAGACGAAGGAGACGTTGACCCGCTCCGGGAACAGGGGGTCGCGCTCGATGTCCGGGCCGACGGTCTCGACCGCCACGGCCTCGGCGTCGGCGACGAAGAATACCGCATGGGGATTGCCCATATTGACCGCCACCGGTTCCGCCGGGCCGGCGGGATGGCGGTAGTCCAGGCGGCCGGTGTCCATGGCGCGGGCCAGCGGGATCTCCTGCCAGCCCAGCCGGGGCGGCCCCAGGTCGGCGGTGATCAGGCCGTCGGCGGCGCTTTCCGCGCTCAACACCCCGGCCCTGGTCTCGATGGCGACCCGGTTGCGGCGCAGGCCGGCGATCAGCAGGGCGCCGACGCAGCGGGTGGCGTTGCCGCAGGCGCCGACTTCCGAGCCGTCGGCGTTGAAGATGCGCATGAAGCTGTCGGCCCGAGCCGACGGCTCGAGCACGATCAACTGGTCGCAGCCGACCCCGGTGTGGCGGTCGGCGATGGCCTGGGCCAGGGGTGCGGTGACCCCAAGCGGGCTGGTCCGGGAGTCAACGATCACGAAATCATTGCCCAGGCCGTGCATCTTGATGAAAGGAATGCCGTCCATGGCCGCTATATAGGGGGCGGCGACCGCCGCGTAAATCGCCGTCTGGCCGCGGCCCTACTCGACGGCGATCTGGGCCTGGGCTTCGACGCCCCAGAAGGCGTAGTCCAGCCGATAGGCGCCCGGCTTGGCCAGGGCCCCGGCCGGCAGTTCGATGCGCTCGTGGGTGACCAGGATTTCGCCCGGCTGCAGCTTCGACTCGGCGACCATCTGGACGCAGATCGCCTGGGGCTTGTCGGCCACCAGGCGGCCGCCGCCGTCGCGCAACCGCCAGCGGGCGACGGCACAAGGGGTTGGCGCGACCAGGTCCACCGCTTCGGTGCCGCGATTGCTCAGCTCGGCCTCGATCGGCAGGATCACCGGCCCGCCGATCGCCCCGAGGTGCTGGGGGACCCGCAGGTCGAGAGTCAGTTGCGCCGTGGCGCCGCGGGCCTGGGGGAGGAGCGACCGGGACGGAGTCACGTCGACCGCCGGGGCCGGCGTGACCGGGGCGGCGACCGCCGTATCGGGGTTCGCCCCGTCGAGCGCGTGTGCCGGCACCTCGCCGGACAGGCTGGGCGGCGGCGGGGCTTCGCTAAGCGGTGTGGCAAGCGGGCGCCGGCTCGGCTGGGGCATGGCCGTGACCGCCGATGGCATGCCGGCCAGGCCGCCGCCGATGGTACCGGCAAGGGGTGTCGGCGCCATGTCGCAGGCGCTCAGACCAACGATCAGCAGCAGAAATAGAAAACGGCGCATCGCGCGACAGGACCGCAGCCGGCGCTCCAGGTCAAGGGGTGGCGGTGACCGGCGGGCTCAGAAGCTGACCCGGACGCCGCTGCCGACCGTGCTGGCGCTGCCGCCGTCCAGCCCGACATCCAGATCATAACCCAGATACCAGCCCAGCATGCCGCCAGGGAAGCTGCCTTGGGCCCGCAGGCCGAGAGTGATCGAATCGCTCTCGTCGGCGGGCACGGCGACCCTGGTGACACCACCGCCGACGACACTCGCCAGACCCAGATCGGCACTTTGATCGTTGCTGTCGAGCAGCAGATTATAGCTCGCCCGGCCGGTCATCACGACCGTCTCCAGGGGCAGCACGGCTTCCGCCCCGAAAGTGGCGACGGTGCGGTCGCCGTCACGGTCGGGATAGGCGATATTGCCGCCGGCGGCGCCGCGCTCGGTGTAGCCGTCGATCTGGGCATGGACATAGGTGAGCGACGCCAGCGGTCCGGCAGACACGTCGCCCAGGGAAAAATGATAGGCGATCTCGCCGCTCAAGACATGGGCCCGGGCATCGGTTTCGCCGCGTCCCGCCAGCCCATAGGCGCCTGGCCGGACGATTTTGTCGAACGACACGGGCACGAAATTGTAGGCGGCGCCCAGGGACAGGCCGTCACGGAGATATTGGGCATAGACCGACAAGGCAAAGGCGTCGTACGCGGTCTCAAAGCCGCTTTCAGGGTCATTGCGGCCGGTCTGCGCACCGACCGCGGCACCCACCGTGAAGCCGGGGCCGACCCGGATATCGAGCCCCACCGTGCCCGCCATCCGGTCGGCATCGGCGGTGACGGCGTCGCTCTCAATGTCGCTCCGGTGGTAGAGGCCGTCGACCCAGACCGAGACCCTGCGCCGGTCGGCGCCCGCCTTGGCGCGGGAGGGCAGGGTGCCGAGCGCCGCGCTGCGCAGGACCGACAGGTGGGTCGCGATGGTGCGGGCGCCCTGTTCCGCCACGGCGAACACGGTCTGGTCGGTCACCGCCATGGCCAGCGGGCCCAGCCGTTCAAGGGCCGCGGCAAACAGCGGGTCGACCGCCGTGGGCAGGGTCAGGCGATAGGCCAGCAGCACATTGTCATTGTTCAGCCCGGCGTCGTAGGTATAGCCGGGCATGACGCCATCGGTGGTCAGGAAGTCGTTGTCGTTGCCGACGAACAGGATGAAGTCCTGGGGGCGGGCCTCGTCGAGCGCCGGCATCAGCGCCATGGCCTCCCATTTCTCGGACAGCGTCAGGTTCGTCCCGCCGCCCACGGCGGTGTTCAAGTCCAGGCCGAAGCGGCGCAACTGGGTGGTGTTCAGCAGATTGACCAGCTCGCCGGACTGTACCGGCGTAATCGCCGGGTCGAGAATCTTGCCGTTGGAAATCGGCATGGTCGAGGTTTCGTAGGCCGTTCCCGCAAGATTTGTCGCCCCGGCGGTATCGACCAGAAGGATCGATTTGAACACCAGGGGAATCGTCGATCCGGTGCCGAAGCCGGCGCTGTCGCGTGCCAGGACCAGGAACTGATGGTCATTCAGGGCCAGCACCTCGCTCTGGGCCGCCACCTTGTTGGGGGTGCCGCCGGCCCCCTTGTCGTCGAGGATCGGCAGTTGGAGGGCATAATGCTCGACCGGTGCCGTGGGCGTCGGGTCGCTTTCGATATCGTAGACGAGGATGCGGGTGTTGTTGCGGTTCGACGCGTTGCCGGCGCCGTCCTGGATGGTCGCGCTTTGTAGAATGGCCACCAGCTTCTTGCCGTCCGGCGTGACCGCGACCGCTTCCATGCCCTGGTTGTTGCGCCGGCCGGTGTCGGGCGCCGCGACAGAATTATAGTTGGTCGCGCCATCGGTGACCGGCAGCAGCGCCGCCGGCGGGCTGATGAATCCGGTCATGCGGCCCTGGGGATCGAACAGATAGATGCCCGCGGTATATTCATCGCCGACATAGAACCGGCCATCGGCCAGGAAGGAAACCGCCTCGGCATCGATGGTGACCCGACCGGCGCCCGGGCCGTCGGCCGGGCTGGGCAACGGAGAGCCGCCTTGGGTGACGGTTCCCGCTGCGGGGTCGAGGCCGGTCGTGGCCTGGCCGTTGAAATCGGTCAGGGCGATGCCCCGACCGGTCGGCGTGAAGACGATCTGGCTCTGGGAGCGGGTGGCGGCGGGCAGGTCCGGCCCGGAATAGGGGGTAAAGCGGAGGTCGAACTCGACCAGGCGGCCCTGATAATCGGAGAACAGGTCCCCGGAATTATAGCCCCGGTCGTGCAGGCTGTAGAGCGTCCCGGCGTAGCCCGCACCATCCCGGCGCCAACTGTTGCGGGCGATCGCCATGCCCGAGAACGAGCCGAGCGAGGTGCCCAGAAAATCGGTCGTCTTGGCCGACAGCCGGCCGGTGCCGATCAGCCCCTGATTGGCGAACCGGTCGCCATTCATGGTCAGCGTTACCGGGGCGTCGATGTCGGTCGCATTGGTCGTCCCGAAAACCGCGGAATCGGCCCGTGCCGGGCCGCCCGACAGCAGCGCTGCGATGGCGCAGGCCGCGGTGACCGCGGCGTTGCGATAGTGATGATGGCTCTGCGTCATGACCGTGTCCCCCAACCCGTGGAGCGTTATGCCGGGGATCGGCGACCGGCCGATGACCGGTTCGTGAAAGCTCGATGTCCAGAGGTCAATTCGACGGTCCGGCACGGGGCGCCGCGGCCAACGACGTGTTGACAGGCCTTTGACTGTCGCGTTCACATACCGACCCGGCAGTAGGTTTTCGGGCGACCTTTGCGTAACGGAGGAAATGACATGGGCGAACATCGGCACCACAAGTCGCGTTGGGGCGCGGACGACCAGAAAGGCAACATGAATCTGGTCACGCCGGATCACATCCTGCGCACCCTGAAAAGCGTCAAGCAGGGGCGCATGCTCGACATGAGCCATGATCTGAAATTCGGCGCGCCGACCCTGCCGCCCTTTATTGCGCCCTATCTACTGGGCATGTGGTCCACCGCGGACACGACGCGGCGCATCGCGCGGGAGCATATGGGTGCGGAGAACGACCCCGGGGTGTTCACCGAGCGGGTCGAGCTGTGCATGCATTCCGGTACCCATATCGACGCCCTTGGCCATTTCACCATCGGCGACGAGATGTTCAACGGCTTCACCTACCAGGACTCAACCAATGCCTGGGGGCTGGAGCGTCTGGGCATCGAGCAGATGCCGCCCATGATCACCCGCGGGATCGTTCTCGATGTCGCCGGTTCGGCCGGCGGCGATTTCCTCGAGGGCGGCGCAGTGGTCGGCCGCAAGCAGCTGGAGGCGGCGCTGGACAAGGCGAAGCTGACCATCGAGCCGGGCGACGTGGTCATGATCCGCACCGGCTGGGGCCGGTTCTACGGCGAAAATCCGGCGCAATATTCCGCGACCGAGCCGGGTCTCGACGAGGAAGCGGCGCACTGGCTGACCGAGCGGCAGGTGTCGGCCATCGGCTCCGACACCATGGCGGTCGAGGTCCTGCCCGGCGTCGATCCCAAGCGGGTGTTTCCGGTGCACCAGCACTGCTTGGCCGAAGCCGGCGTCCATCTGATCGAGAATCTGGCCTTCGACAGCGTCATGCAGGAAGGGGTTACCAATTTCTGCTTCGTCCTGATACCGGTCAAGTTCGCCGGCGCCACCGGGTGCCCGGTGCGCCCCATTGCCCTGCTGTAACCGGGAGACACACATGATTGTCGCAATCACCAGCTTCCGCCTGCCCAAGGCCATGACCCTCGACCAGGCACGGGAGGTGTTTATCGGCACCTCGGGCCGCTACCAGGGGGTGGCCGGCCTGATCCGCAAATATTACTGCCTGTCCGCCGATGGCAGCACCGTCGTCGGGACCTATCTGTGGCGCTCGAAGGCCGATGCCGAGGCGATGTATACGCCGCAATGGCGCGCCTATGCGGCCGAGAAATACGGCGAGGAACCACGGGTCGATTACTATGACTGTCCGGTCGTGGTCGACAATCTGACGGGCGCGGTCACCACCGACCGCACCTGACAGGCGCCCCGGCGCGCCGGGGCAGTCTCTGCCGCCAAACGGGGCCGCGGCCCCAAGGCGCCGGCTGGCTGCTCCGGTGCGCCCGACGCCTCAGGCGCCCGCGGGCTTCGCCGGGAGTGGCCGCCAACCCTCGGCGCCCAGGCCTTCCAGGGGCTGGAAGCGGGCCTTGTAGAGCATCTTGCGGCAGCCATCGACCCAGTAGCCCAGATAGACATAGGGCAGCTTCAGGCGGCGCGCCCGCTCGATCTGCGACAGGACGATATAGGTCCCCAGGCTGCGCTGCGCCTCGTCGGGATCGAAAAAACTGTAGACCAGGGACAAGCCGTCCGACAGGCGATCGATCAGGCAGCCGGCACGCAGCCGGCCGCTCGCGTCGCGATATTCGGCGACATGGGTGTTGATCGGGCTGTCCTCGACCATGGCGGCAAAGTCCAGCGCGTCCATTTCGACCATCCCGCCGCCGGGGTGACGTGCTTCGAGATAGGTGCGCAGCAGACCGAACTGCTCCTCGGTCGCCGATGCGGGACGTTCGAGGAACTGGATGTCGCCGTTCCGTTCGGCGATCCGCCGCATGGTGCGGTTGGGCTGGAACCGGGCGATCGGGATGCGCACCGAGATGCAGGCCTCGCAGGTCTCGCAGGCGGGCTTGTAGGCGATCGACTGGCTGCGCCGGAACCCGGCCTGGGTCAGGGCGTCATTCAGGGCCACCGGATCGTCGCCGATCAGCCGGGTAAAGACCTTTCGCTCCAGCTTGCCGGGCAGATAGGGGCAGGGTGCCGGAACGGTCACGAAGAAATATGGAAACCTGACGGTCGAATGCTCGGTCAAGGACGCTCCTCCGACCAGTCGGCTCGCATGGACCGACCTGTTAATTCCAGGGCTTCAGGTCACCTGAGTCAATCAGGGACCGGCCCATCATGCCAAGACAATTGTTTGCAACCGATGAACTGGACGGCACCGGCCGCCCGAGGCTAGGGTCGCGGAATGGATCCGTCGCCCTATTATGTCGCGACTGCCGGGGCCGCGCCGCTCTTCGGTCCTCTCGCGGGCGCCGTCTCGGCGGATGTGGCGGTGGTCGGCGGCGGCTATGCCGGGCTGTCGAGCGCGCTGGAACTGGCCGAGCGCGGCTACCGGGTGGTCCTGGTCGAGGCCCGTTCGGTCGGCTGGGGCGCCTCGGGCCGCAATGGCGGCCAGGTCCTCAACGGCCTGAACAAGGGGCCTGCCGCGGTCGAGGCCCTGGTCGGCCGGCCGCTCAGCCGGATCCTGTGGGACTTCACGGTCGAAGCGACCGAATTGGTGCGGCAACGGATCGTGCGTCACCAGATCCCCTGCGACTGGCGTAACGGCTTCGTCCTGGCCGCGACCAGACCCGCCCAGCAGCGGGCGCTGGCCGAGGAAATCGAACTGGTCGAGAGCCATTACGACTATGATCAGATGGCCCTGCTGGACCGCCGGGCGCTGGCCGATCATGTGGTCGGCCGGCATCTGGTCGGCGGCCTCTACGACGCCGGCTGCGGCCACCTCCACCCCTTGAAATATGCCTTCGGCCTGGCCCGGGCCGCCGCCGCCGCCGGGGTCGCGATTTACGACGGCTCGCCGGTGACCGCCGTCGTCCCCGGCCGGCGGACCACCCTGCGCACCGCCGGCGGGAGCGTGGTCGCCGATCACGTGGTGCTGGCGACCAATGCCGAGATGGCCCGGCTGCGGCCCGACCTTGCCCGGACCATCATGCCGGTCGCCACCTTCGTCCTGGCCACGGAGGTCCTGGGCGAACCGCGCGCGGCGCAGCTGCTGCCCAGCGACGCCTGTGTGTCCGATGCCAATTTCGTGCTCAACTATTTCCGCAGGTCGGCCGACCACCGGCTGCTGTTCGGGGGTGGCGCCGCCTATAGCGGCCGGCGGCCCCTGGGGCTCGAAAAAGTCATGCGGGCCCGCCTGGCCCGAACCTTTCCCGCGCTGGCCACCGTCCGGATCGATGCCCTGTGGGGCGGCGTGGTCGATATCACCATGAACAGGCTGCCGGATTTCGGCCTGAGGGACGGCAATATCTACTACCTCCAGGGCTTTTCCGGCCACGGCATCGCTCTGGCGACGATGGCCGGGCGCCTGGTGGCCGAGGCGGTCGCGGGAACCGCTGAACGGTTCGATGTGATGGCCGGTCTGCCCCACCGGGCATTCCCCGGCGGGACCGCCCTGCGGACGCCGCTGCTGGTCCTGGGGATGCTGTGGTATCGGCTGCGGGATCTGTTGAGCTGACGCCCCTGGCGGCCGGCCCCGCCGGTCAGGGTGCGGCCGGCGTGCCCGCGATGCTGGGCGGCAGCACGGGCGCTTCACGCAGCAGGATGATCGAGATCCGCCGGTTCACCGCGTCGCGGGGGTCGTCGGGCAGCAGGGGCTCGGAATCGGCCTTGCCGCTGACCTGGTAGACGCGGTTCGTGGCGACCCCGGATTCGACCAGGATGCGCCGGGTGGAATTGGCCCGGTCGGCCGACAGCTCCCAGTTCGAATAGCCGATTGAGTTGCGATAGGGCACGGCGTCGGTGTGCCCGGCGATCGACAGGCGGTTCGGCAGGCGCTGGATGATCGGTGACAATTTATGCAGCAATTGCACCAGCGTATCCGACATCCGCGACGAGCCGCTTTCAAACATCGGCCGGTCGGGCTGGTCGACCAACTGGATGCGCATGCCTTCGGGAGTGATGTCGATCAGGATCTGGCGGGCGACGGCGGCCAGTTCCGGGGCGCTGCGAATGGCCTGGCGGATCGCTTCGGCGGTGGCTTCGAAACGCTGTTCCTCGGCCGCCGCCGCCTGGCGCGCGGCCGCCGCCTCGCGTTCGCGGCTCGCTTCCAGGGTGCTCAGGGCGTTGCGGTCGCCGGGGGCGGGGGTGGCGACGGCCGACGACCGGTTGCCGCTCTTGGCGCTGCCTTTTTCAGCCTCGCCGGTGGTCGCCGGAGTCTCGCGTGCCTCGCCGTCCTGGGCGGTATCGGGATCGATCTGCACCAGGACCGTGGGCACGCCGCCGGGCGGCGACAGACGGCTGTTCTGGGTGACGGTCTGGCCGCCCAGGACGCCGCCGGCACCCGAGGTGCTTTCGCTGACGCTGACCGGATCGAAATAATCCGCGATCCCCTGCTTCTGTGCCTCGGAGGTCGCGTTGAGCAGCCACAGGAGCAGGAAGAACGCCATCATGGCGGTGACGAAATCGGCATAGGCGACTTTCCAGGCGCCGCCGTGATGGCCGCCCGCGACCTTCTTGACCCGCTTGATGATGATGGTCGGCTGGTTGTCGCTGCGTGGGGCCATGGCTAGACCGGCTGCAGTTTCTGGGTTGCCTCCTCGACCTCATAGAAGGTCGGGCGGACGTGGGATTGCAGGGCCTTGCGGGCGAACTCGACCGACACCGCCGGCGGATAGCCCTGGAGATGGGCCAGCAGCCCGGCCTTGATGCAATGCAGGTAGCGCATCTCGGCCTCGTGGGTGTTGGCAACGGCACTGGCGATGGGGGCGATGAAGCCGTAGGACAGCCAGACCCCGAGGAACGTGCCGACCAGGGCGCCGCCGATGAGATGGCCGAGAACCTCCGGGGGTTCGGTGATTGCCCCCATGGTCTTGATCACCCCCAGCACCGCCGCCACGATGCCCAGCGCCGGCATGCCGTCGGCCATGGTCTGGAGGGCGTGGCTGACCATGTGTTCTTCGGCCGCGTGGGTTTCCAGTTCCTCGTCGATCAGGGACTCGACCTCGAAGCTGTTCTCGGTGCCCAGGGTCATCAGCCGCAGGTAGTCGCACAGGAAGGTCATGGCGTGATGGTCTTTGGCAAAGCGCGGAAACTGGGCGAACATGGCGCTGTCATGGGGGTTTTCGACATGCTGTTCGAGCGCCAGCATGCCCTTGGTCTTGGCCAGCCGGAACACCGTGTAGAGCAGGCTGAGCAGTTCCAGAAACGCCTGCTTGTTGTAGCGCGGGCCCTTGATGGCGGAGATCACGGCCCCGCCGCTTTTCTTCAGGACCGTGATCGGGTTGGCGATCATGTAGGCGCCGATCGCCGCGCCGACGATGATGACGAACTCGAAGGGCTGCCACAGCACCTCAAGATGGCCGCCCAGGGCGACGTAGCCGCCAAGGACGCAACCGATGACAGTGATGGAGCCGACGATGAGCAGCATGATTCGCGCAGGGTCTTCCGACAGGGCCTCGGGGCACTCTGACCGCTGACGGTTAACAACCGCTTAGGGTCGGGGATCGGGCGGCCGAATGACCACCCTCAGAGCGCTGCTGATCGTCGGATTGGGCGCCGGGCTGGCGGGCTGCCTGGCCGGGCGGCCGCCGGCTGGGGTTCCCGTGCCGCCGGCCTGTGCCGGCGCCCAGCCGCCCCTTGTCGCCGATCCGGGTGCCGCCATGGTCGGGCTGGCGCGGGCGGCGTGGCGCGCCTGGGGCGAACGGGTGGTCGAATTGCGTCCGGGGGCCGCGGTGCTGACCCTGCCCGACGGGGTGGCCCAGCCCTGGGAACAGGAACGGCCTGCCTTTGCCCGGCTGGCGGATTATTGGTGTGCCGTTCCACCGCATACCAATTATTGGGCACGCGCGGCACGGGCGGCCGGCTTTGCCGCCGTGCAAAGGCCGGACGGGAGCATCGACGGGACCGCTTTCAACCGCCTGGCCATCGGCGACAGCCCGTTCAGCATTCCCTGGTCGGCTGCCTTCACCTCCTGGCTGGTGTGGTCGGCCGGCATCCCGGCGGAACATTTTCGCTTCAGCGATACCCATTGGGACTATGTCGCGGACGCCATGACGGCGCCGGCGGGCAGCCGGGCCTTTGTCGCCCGGCCGGCGACGACGGCCGTGCCACGGCCGGGCGACCTGGTCTGCGCCACCCGGGCGCGGCCGCCGCCGGCCGACTGGCAGCGCCTGCTCGACGGCACGCGGCCGATGCATTGCGACCTGGTGGTCGGGCAGGGGCCTTGCGCCTTCGCCGCCTCGGGCCGCTGCCTGGACGTGATCGGGGGCAATGTCCTGCAGGCCGTCAGCCTGACCCGGGCGGCGCTGGATACGGGGGGCCGGCTGGTCCCCGGCCAGGGTCGCGACTGGCTCGTCGTGCTCGCCCTGACGGCGGGCCGGGTGGAATGACGAAAAAGGGCGTTTTCAAAAGGACTCTCAGTCCGCCAGACCGGTGGTGCGGAGACGGCGCACCTCATAGCCGGCGCCGGCCAGGCACTGGACGATGTCGGCCAGGTGGTCGGCATCGCGGGTTTCCAGCACCAGATCCACATCGGCATTGCGCACGGCGACGTCCAGGAACATGCGCTGGTGCGAAACCTCCAGGATGTTGCCGCCGGCCTGGCCGATCAGGCCGGCGATGCGGGCCAGCGCCCCCGGGCTGTCATTGACGGTGACCCGCAGGCTCGATACCCGGCCCTCGCGCACCAGATTGCGCATGATCACCCCGCCCAGCAGGCGCAGGTCGATATTGCCGCCGCTCAGCACCACGGCCACCCGCTTGCCGGCAAAGCGCGCGCGCTGTCCCAGGATGGCGGCCAGGGGGGCGGCGCCGGCGCCTTCCGCCACGGTTTTCTCGACGGCGAGATAAAGTGCCACGGCCTGTTCGATCTCGGCTTCCGAGACCAGCAGAATATCGTCGACCAGGGCGCGGACCAGGGGGCCGGTCAGGGCGCCGACCTGGTTGACCGCGATGCCCTCGGCGATGGTCATGCCGCCGGCGGCCTGGCGCTCGCCGGTCAGATGGTTGCGCAGGCAGGGATAGAGAGCGCTCTCGGCGCCGATCACCGCGATCCCCGGATTCAGGGTCTTGGCGGCGACCGCGATGCCGGAAATCAGGCCGCCGCCGCCCACCGGCACCACGATGACGTCGAGGTCCGGCCGCTCCTCCAGGATTTCCAGGCCCACCGTGCCCTGGCCGGCAATGACATCGGCATTGTCGAAGGGGTGAACCAGGGTCAGGCCGCGCTGGGCCGCCAGGGTCTGGGCGGCGGCGAAGGCCTCGTTCAGCGTGTCGCCGTCCAGGACCACGGTGGCGCCGTGGTCCCGGGTCTGGCGGAGCTTCACATGGGGGGTGCCCCGCGGCATCACGATGGTCGCGGCAATGCCGGCCCGGCGGGCGTGATAGGCCAGGCCCTGGGCGTGGTTGCCGGCCGACATGGTGATCACTCCGGCCCGGCGCTGGGCCGCGTCCAGGGCGGCCAGGGCGACCGCCGCCCCCCGTTCCTTGAACGAGGCGGTGAATTGCTGGTTCTCGAACTTGATCCAAAGCTCGGCGCCGGTAATGTCCGACAGGGTCCGCGACAGGGCCAGCGGGGTGCGGATCACCTTGCCCTCGATCACGCAGGCGGCGGCGCGGATATCGGCAAGGGTGACGGGCAGAGTCATAGCCCCGACTTGACCACGGACCGGGCCGCGGCGGAAGCCCGGCTTGCACAAGCGGCCCGCCCCGTGGCTTGCTGGCGCTGTTTCGCGTGGAGGCAGTGCAATGACCGAACAAGTGGCGTTTCTGGGGCTTGGCACCATGGGCTTTCCCATGGCCCGCCATCTGGCGGCGGCCGGTTACCAGGTTACGGTCTATAACCGCACCGCCGAAAAGGCAGCCCGCTGGGTCGCCGCCCATGGCGGGCGCGCCGCGCCGACCCCGGCGGCGGCGGCGGACGGCGCCGCGATGGTCTTTACCTGCGTCGGCAATGACGACGATCTGGCCGCGGTCGTGCTCGGCCCGGCGGGTGCGTTTTCAACCATGGCGCCCGGCGCGGTCCTGGTCGATCACACGACGGCGTCGGCGACACTGGCCCGCCGGTTGGCGGCCGAAGCCCAGGCCCGCGGCCTGTCGGCGCTGGACGCGCCGGTCTCCGGCGGCCAGGCCGGCGCGGAAAATGGCGTGCTGACGGTCATGGTCGGTGGCGACGCCGCGCCCTTCGCCAAGGCCGAGCCGGCGCTTCGTGCCTTCGCCCGCGAGGCGCGGCTGCTGGGGCCGGCGGGCTCCGGGCAATTGGCCAAGATGGTCAACCAGATCTGCATCGCGGGACTGGTCCAGGGCCTGTCGGAAGCGCTCAATTTCGGCCAGCGGGCGGGCCTGGACATGGCAGCCGTGGTCGAGGTGATCGCCAAGGGCGCGGCCCAGTCCTGGCAGATGGACAATCGCGCCGCCACCATGCTCGAAGGCCGATTTGATTTCGGCTTTGCGGTCGACTGGATGCGCAAGGATCTGGGCATCGTCCTGGCCGAAGCGGCGCGCCAGAAAACCCCCCTGCCGGTCACCGCCCTGGTCGACCAGCTCTATGCCGAGATTCAAGGCATGGGCGGCGGCCGCTGGGACACCACCAGCCTGATCCAGCGCCTGCGTCGCGACGCCTGAGGTTGCCGGGACGGCGCCGCCGTCAGGCCGTGGCCGCGATCAGCCGGCCAAGCCGGCCGATGCCCTCGTCGATCTGGGCTTCGCTGGCCAGCGAGAAGGACAGGCGCAGGGTGTTGGCCGCGGCGTCCGTGGCGAAGAATGCCTTGCCCGGCACGAAGGCGACCCGGGCCTGGGCCACGGCCCGGGCCAGCAGGGCCGCGCCATCGACCGTGTCGGGCAGGGTCACCCAGACGAACATGCCGCCTTGCGGCCGGGTCCAGCGCACGCCGGCCGGCATGTGGCGGGCAAGTGCCGCAAGCATGGCGTCGCGGCGGGCGGCATAGGCCGTGCGGACCCGCTTGACCTGGTCGTCATAGGTCGCCTTGGCGACCCGGTACATGACCATCTGGTTGATCGTGGCGCAATGCAGGTCGGAGGCTTGCTTGACCAGCACCAGCTTGTCGATCAGCGGCCGGGCGGCGCACAGCCAGCCGATCCGCAGGGCCGGCGCCAGGGTCTTGGAAAAGGTCCCGGCATAGACCGTGCGGCTGCGCTCGATCGAACCCGTGCGGGCGATGTCGAGGGCCAGGACCGACGGCACCTCGGCGCCATCGTAGCGCAGGGCCTGATAGGCGGCGTCTTCGATCACGCCGATGTCCAGCGCCGCCGCCAGATCCAGCACCTGGTGGCGGGCGGCCAGCGGCACCGTATCCCCGGTGGGATTGGCGAAATCGGGGACCAGATAGGCGAATTTCACCGCCCCGCCGGCCCCGGCCGCCCGCTCGCGATAGGCCTCGGGGGTGGCATTGCCGCGGTCGAGGCCGAGCACGTCATAGGCCGGCTCGTAGGCGCTGAAAGCCTGCAGCGCGCCGAGATAGGTGGGTGCGGCGACCAATGCGGTGTCGCCCGGCGAGAGCAGCAGGCGCCCGAGGAATTCGAGCCCCTGCTGGGACCCGGCAGTGATCAGGATATTGTCTTCCGTGCAGGGCACACCGCGCCCTTCCATATGGCCGGCAAGCCATTGCTTCAGCGGGCGATAGCCTTCCGACACGGAATATTGCAGGGCGATGCGGGCGTTCGCCGGGTCGCCGAGCAGGGTGCCATAGGCCTCGGCAAAGGCGTCCCGGGGGAATTGGTGGGGGTCGGGGATGCCGCCGGCAAAGGAGATCACGTCGGGCTGGTCGAGCAGCTTCAGCAACTCGCGGATTTCCGACGCGGTCATGCGCCCGGCGCGATGGGCAAAATGCTGGGGCCAGTCGAAGGCCAGATCGGTGGTCATGGCAGACACTCGGATGACGTGGCCGCCATGCAACGCCCAGAACGGCAATATGTCAATATTGCTGACATAAATGACGACCCTTGCGGTGGCGGGCGGGCTTCTGTAAGCGGTCGCCATGGCTGCACCTTTGCTTTCGCTGCGCGATATCCGCCTGACCTTCGGCGGCCCCCCCCTGCTCGAGGGCGCTGAACTCGTGGTCGGCGAGGCGGAGCGCATCTGCCTGGTCGGGCGCAACGGCTCGGGCAAGTCGACCCTGTTGAAGATCGCCGCGGGCCTGGTCGAGCCCGATGGCGGCGAGGTCATCCGGCGGGGCGGGGCGACCATCCGCTACCTGCCCCAGGAGCCGGACCTGACGGGTTTTGCCCACACCCTCGCCTATGTCGAGGCGGGGCTCGGCCCGAATGACGATCCCTACCGGGCCCGCCGCCTGGTCGAGGAACTCGGCCTGACCGGCGCCGAAGTGCCCGGCCGCCTGTCGGGCGGCGAGTTGCGCCGCGCCGCCCTGGCCCGCTGCCTGGCGCCGGATCCGGACATCCTGCTGCTGGACGAGCCGACCAACCACCTCGATCTGCCGGCCATCGAATGGCTGGAAGGCGAACTGGCCGGCTTTGCCGGGGCCATCGTGCTGATCAGCCATGACCGGCGCTTCCTGGATACCCTGTCGCGGGCGACGGTCTGGCTCGACCGCGGTGTCACCCGCCGGATCGAGCGCGGCTTCGCCCATTTCGAGGCCTGGCGTGACGAGACCCTGGAGCAGGAAGAGCGGGACCAGCACAAGCTGGAGCGCAAGATCGCCATGGAAGAACATTGGCTGCGCTATGGGGTGACCGCCCGGCGCAAGCGCAATGTCCGCCGCCTGGCCGGCCTGCAGACCCTGCGCAAGGACCACCGCGAGCATCGCCGGGCCGCCGGCACCGTCGCCATGACGGTGGGCGAGGGCGAGGCTTCGGCCAAGCTGGTGATCGACGCCAAGGGCATCGCCAAGCGGTTCGGCACCCGGGCCGTGGTGCGGCCGGTCGATGTGCGGATCCGCCGGGGCGACCGGCTGGGCGTGGTCGGCCCCAACGGCGCCGGCAAGACCACCCTGCTCAACCTGCTGACCGGTGCCCTGGCGCCCGACCAGGGGACGGTCAAAATCGGCGCCAATGTCCAGCTGGTGACCCTGGACCAGGGACGGGCGGCGCTGGAGCCGACCGTGACCCTGAGCGACGCCCTGACCGGCGGCGGCAGCGACAGCGTCCGCATCGGCAACGAAACCCGCCACG
>JAJFJE010000428.1 GCA_021774355.1 Alphaproteobacteria bacterium | reverse complement strand
GGGCCGGCTGGTCGGCCGTCTCCTCCGACAGCCAGGCATAATCGGGGCGGGCCGCGGCGATTCGTGCCGCAATCGCCTGGTTGACCGCAAGGTCAGCCTCGGACACCGGGTCGCCCTTGGCCTTCTCCCAATGGCGGACGCCGTTGCGAAAATGGCCGAGCGCGACCGCCCCGGCTTCGCGGGCGACGGCGATCAGCAAGGCGAGGTCTTCGGTCATACCCCGGCGACGGTCATGCCCTCGACCCGCAAGGTCGGTGCATTGACGCCGTAGCGGAACACCAGGTCATTGGCCGGGGTGACATGGGGAAACATCGTCTTCAGATTGCCGGCAATGGTCAGTTCGCTGACCGGATACGCAATTTCACCGTTCTCGATCCAGAAGCCGGCCGCGCCCCGGCTGTAATCGCCGGTGATGCCATTGACGCCGGAACCGATCAGTTCGGTGACATAGAAGCCCGACGCGATGTCCGCGATCAGGTCCCGCGGATCCTGGGTGCCCGGTGCCATGTGGACATTGGCCGCGCTGGGCGACGGCGGGCCCCCGGTGCCCCGGGCCGCGTGTCCCGTTGTCACCTGGCCCAGTTGGCGGGCGCTGGCACTGTCGAGCAGCCAGGTGGTCAGGTGGCCGTCCTCGACCAGGGTGCGGCGCTTGCAGGCCACCCCCTCGCCGTCGAAGGGATGGGAGCGCAGCCCGCGCAGCCGGTGCGGATCGTCAATGATCGTAATGCCCGGGGCAAACACCGCCGCGCCCATATAGTCCTTCAGGAAGGATGTGCCGCGGGTGATCGAAACGCCGTTGATCGCCCCGAGGAAATGGCCGATCAGCGAGGGCGCGACGCGCGGCGCGAACACCACCGGGACCTTGGCCGTCCCCACCTTGCGGGGCCGAAGCCGCCGCACCGCCTGGTCGGCGGCCCGCCGTCCGACCTCGGCCGGCGCGTCGAGATCGGCGGCAAAGCGGGCGCTGGCGCTGTCATAGTCCCGTTCCATGCCGGTGCCCTCGCCGGCCACCACCGCGACCGACACCCCGCTCATCGAGTTGCGATACACCCCGCGGAAACCGCCAGAGGTCGCCAGGGCCACCCGATTGGCGCCCCAACTGGCACCAGAGCCCTCGGAATTGGTGATGCCGGCGACGGCCAGGGCGGCGGCTTCGGCCTCGGCCGCGCGCGCGAACAGGATATCGGGCGTCGGCTCGCCGTCCTCGCACAGCTCCAGTTCGCGCTGGGCGCGTTCGAGAAGCTCCGGGTCGGCCAGCCCGGCATAGGCGTCCGGCGGGGCGTGCCGGGCCATGCCGATCGCCTGTTCGACCAGACGGTCGAGGGTCGCGGACGTCGTCTCGGTGGACGAGATGGTCGCCTGCGCACCATCGACAAAGACCCGCAGGCCGAGGTCCCGGCTTTCCGACCGCTCCAGATCCTCAAGCTTGCCCAGGCGCCACGAGACCCCCACGGAGGTCGCCTCGAAACACAGGGCGTCGGCCGCGTCGGCCCCCGCCCGGCGGGCCCGGGCAAGCAGATCGTCAAGCAGGTCAAGGGGTTCGGTCATGGCAACTCTTTCCGGTCTATGACCGCTATATAATGCCTCGGGCGCCGGATGTAATGGCTTCCGGGCAGCGCGGCGCCGGGCCGGTTCGCGCTGGAAATCCCGCATAGCGGGTTCCGGGTGCCGTGCCGATTAGAAACCGCGATTTTTCGTCCGTAACCTTGCGCCGGGGACGTCGAACCTTTCCTGCGAGATGGCGATACCGCCGTTTCGCGGATCCGGTGCAGGCCGGCCGCCCCACTCTCCGCTGCTCCCAGAGGGAACGACCATGACCAAGACCGGATTTGCCCTTGCCGCCGCTGCCGCCACCCTGTTCGCCGCTGGCGGCATGGTTCTCGCCCCGACCGCTGCCAGGGCCGACAGCGTTCACTGCGCCGGCGTCAATGCCTGCAAGGGCCAGAGCGCCTGCAAGACGGCGGCAAACGCCTGCAAGGGCCAGAATGCCTGCAAGGGCCTGGGCTTCCTGGAAATGAAGGACAAGGCGGCCTGCGAAGCGGCTGGCGGCAAGCTGCTCTGATGCCGCGCCCGGGGGCCGGCATCGGGCCGGCCCCCGGGGCCTCTTTCGATCCTGATCCCTTTACCGTTATAGTGCCGCAATGAACCCGGAAATCGGCGGGCAGCCCGCAATCAGAGGCTTCGGCCTGGGCTTGCGCAGCGACCATTATGCCGACCTCGACGCCGGCGCCCCGGTCGATTGGCTGGAAATCATCTCGGAAAACTACATGGTCGACGGCGGCCGGCCGCTGGACTGGCTCGACCGGCTACGCGCCCGCTACCCCATGGTGATGCATGGCGTGTCCCTCTCGATCGGCGGCATCGACCCGCTCGACACGGTCTATCTGGACCGCCTTGCCGACCTCGCCGACCGGGTCGAACCGGGCTGGGTCTCGGACCACCTGTGCTGGACCGGGATTGACGGCCTGAACCTTCACGATCTCATGCCCCTGCCCTATACCGACGAAGCCCTGGCCCATCTGGTGCCGCGCATCCAACGTGTCCAGGACCGGCTGC
Organism: Alphaproteobacteria bacterium; assembly: GCA_021774355.1. GTDB lineage: Bacteria > Pseudomonadota > Alphaproteobacteria > Zavarziniales > Zavarziniaceae > JAJFJE01. The sequence goes on along the minus strand of JAJFJE010000428.1, from coordinate 7,737 downwards.
GCCGCCCCCTCGTCCTGGAAAATGTCTCGAGCTATGTCGCCTATGGCGCCTCCCACATGGACGAGGCCGAATTCCTGGCGGAACTGACCCTGCGCAGCGGCTGCGCCCTGCTGCTCGACGTCAACAACGTCTATGTCAGCGGCTTCAATCACGGCTTCGATCCGCGGCGCTATCTCGACCGCATCCCGGTCGCCGCGGTCCGCCAGATCCACCTGGCCGGGCACAGCCACCAGGGCAGCCACATCATCGATACCCATGACGCGCCCATCGCCGAACCGGTGTTCGCGCTCTATGGCTATGCCGCCCGCCGGTTCGGCGCCGTGCCGACCATGATCGAACGCGACGCCAATATTCCGCCGCTCGAGACCTTGCTCGCCGAGTTGGGGCGCGTCCGACAGCTCGCCGCTGCGCCGGCGGAGGCCGCGCAATGAGCGCCCTGGCCGCGCTGCAGCGGCGCTTTGCCGCCGACGTCCGCGGCCAGCACGGCGCCGTTTCGGCCCTGGTGACCGACGGCCCGAACTGCGGCCGGGAAGCCCTGCTGGAAGTCTATCGCCACGCCTATGGCGCCCGCCTGGTGGAGTCGCTCGGGGTCGATTTCGCGGTCACGCGCCGGGCCATGGGCGACCTTGGCTTCGACCTGGCGGCGGCGGACTATATCGTCGCCCACCCCTCACGAACACCGTCGATCCGCTGGCTCGGCCGCCAGTTTGCACCATTCCTGAGCGCCCGCGATGGTGCTGCCGGCGCCTTGGCGGCCTTGGAATGGACCATTGGCCTGGCCTTTGACGGCGCCGACGGGCCGACCGTCGAGCCGGCCGCCCTTGGCCTCCTGGACGAGGCTGGCTGGATGGCCCTGCGCCTTGGCTTCCACCCGACGGTTCACCGGCTCGGCCTGAGCCACGCCGCCGACGACGAAATCGGCCGGGATGCGCCGGCCCTGCCGGCCGCCCTGGCGGCAGCGCGCGCGCTGGTCGTCTGGCGGCACGGGCTGGACGTGCAGTTCCGCGCCCTCGAGGCGGACGAGGCCGCCCTGCTCGACGGCGCGCGCGCCGGCACGGCCTTCGGGGATCTGCTCGACCGCCTGGACCTGGCACCCGAACACGCGGTCCTGCTGCTCGCCCAATGGTGTGCCGCCGGCATGGTCTCGACGCTACGGTAACGGGCCGCCGGCGCCGGCGGCCCGCCCGTCAGATCGCCTGGCCGCCCGACACCTCGATACGCTGCGCGTTGACCCAGCGGTTGTCCTCGGACAGCAGGGCGGCAATCATCGGCCCGATGTCGTCGGGCAGTCCGACCCGGCCCAGCGCGGTCATCCCGGCGAAGATCTTGTTGATCTCGGGATTGTCACGGACCGCGCCGCCGCCAAAATCCGTTTCGATGGCGCCGGGCGCGACGGTGTTGACGGCGATGCCGCGACCGCCCAGTTCCTTCGCCATGTAGACGGTCAGGACCTCGACCGCGGCTTTCGCCGCCGCATAGGCGGCATAGCCGGGATAGGACACCCGGGTCAGGCCGGAGGACAGATTGACGATGCGGCCGCCATCGGCAATCAGGGGCAGCAGCGCCTGGACCAGAAAATAGACCCCTTTGAAATGCACATCGATCAGGCCGTCGAACTGCGCCTCGGTGGTCTCGGCGATCAGGGCATAGTCGCCATGGCCGGCATTGTTCACCAGGTGGTCGAAGCGATCGCGTTGCCAGTTGTCGCGCAACACCCCGCGCAGACGGTCGGCAAAGGCCGCGAAGGTCGCCACTTTGCCGGTGTCGAGGTGCAGGGCGACGGCCTGGCGGCCCAGGGCCTGAATCGCGGCGACCGCTGCCTGCGCCTCCGCGGCCTGGCTTTGATAGGTCAGGATAACGTCGCCGCCGCGGCGGGCGATGCTGAGCGCGGCGTTGCGGCCGAGCCCGCGGCTCGCCCCGGTAACGAGGCTGATCTTGGTCATGGCTCAAAAACTCCTGTGACGAGACCGCCACAGTATCGGGCGGCGTCGCCCGCGATATTTGCCGGAATCTCGACGTTCTTTGCCTGATTCTCCAAATTGGCGTGCGCAGTCCGCGGCACCCGACTAGGCTTGGGCCATGACGACATTGCTCCAGGCGGTTCGCCGTTTCGCCGAAGCCCATGCCACTGGGACCGGGCTCGCCCAAACCCCGATCCCGGGCCTGTCGACGGTGCGCGCCACCGCGCCCAGCGGGCTGCTCCACGCGATCTCGCGACCCTTGGCCTGCCTGGTCCTGCAGGGCGGCAAGCATGTCACCATGGGGACCCGGACCTTTGCCTTTGGCGCCGGCGATTCCCTGCTGATCACCGCCGACGTGCCGACGGTCAGCCAGATCACCCGGGCCAGCGTTGCCGCACCCTATCTGTCCCTGATCCTGGAACTCGATCCGGCGGTCATTGCCGATCTGTCGGTGCAGATGAAGGCCATGGTGATGGCCGACGGGGCGCCGGTGCGGGTCGAGCCGACCGACCTCGAGGTCAGCGACGCCGCGCTGCGCCTGATGCGCCTGATGGAGCGCCCGACCTCCTTGCCGGTGCTGTGCGCGCCGCTGGTGCGCGAACTGCACTACTGGCTGCTCGCCGGCCGCCACGGCGGAGCCATCCGGCGCCTGGGCCAGCCCGAGGGCCAGGCCCGGCGGGTGGCACGGGCGGTCGCCATCCTTCGATCGGAATTCGCCCGGCCCGTGGCGGTCGAGCGCCTCGCCGCCGCCGCCGGCATGAGCCCGTCATCGTTCTACCAGCACTTCCGCGCCGTGACCTCGCTGTCGCCGCTGCAATTCCAGAAGCAGTTGCGCCTGATCGAGGCCCGCCGGCTGATGATGGCCGAGGGCCTGTCGGCCAGCAGCGCTGCCTTCGCCGTCGGCTACGAGAGCGTGCCCCAGTTCACCCGCGAATATGGCCGGGCCTTCGGCCTGCCCCCGGTCAGGGACACCAAGGCGGTAAAGCACTGGGTCGACGCGGCGGAATAGACCCGCGGGCGGGCTATTTCCAGATCGCCCGGCCGCTGCCCGGCAGCCCGAGGCGCGACCAGATCGCGTCCACCCGGTCGATCACGGCCTGGTCCATGCGGATCTGCTGGCCCCATTCCCGCTTGGTTTCGGGCGGCCATTTATTGGTCGCGTCGAGCCCGACCTTGCCGCCGAGCCCGGATTCCGGGCTGGCAAAATCGAGATAGTCGATCGGCGTGTTCTCGATCACCGTAATGTCGCGCGCCGGATCCATGCGGGTCGACACGGCCCACATTACATCCTTCCAGTTTCGCGCGTCGATGTCGTGATCGACCACGATCACCCATTTGGTATACATGAACTGGCGCAGGAACGACCACACCCCCATCATCACCCGCTTGGCATGGCCGGGATAGGCCTTCTTCATGGCGACCACGGCAATGCGGTAGGAGCAGCCCTCGGGGGGCAGCCAGAAATCGACGATCTCGGGGAATTGCTGGGTCAGCAGGGGAATGAACACTTCGTTCAGCGCCTCGCCCAGGACGCTCGGCTCGTCGGGTGGCCGGCCGGTGAAGGTCGAGAGATAGATCGGCTGGCGCCGCCGGGTGACCGCGGTGACCGTGAACACCGGGAAGCGTTCCACCGAGTTGTAGTAACCCGTGTGATCACCATATGGCCCCTCGTCGCCATAATCGTCGAGCGAGACCAAGCCCTCGAGCACGATCTCGGCATGGGCCGGAACCTTCAGGGGTACGGTCTTGCAGTCGACCAGTTCGACCTTGTCGTTACGCAGCAGGCCGGCGAACTGATACTCCGACAAGGTGTCGGGGACCGGCGTGACCGCCGCCAGTATGATCCCGGGATCGGCGCCGAGAACGACCGCAGCGGGCAGCGGCTCGCGCTTTTCGGCGGCCCAGCGGCGATGGTGCTGGGCGCCGCCGCGATGTTTCAGCCAGCGCATCAGGGTGGTGTTCCGCCCGGTCACCTGCATCCGGTAGATGCCGAGGTTGAAATTGTCCTCCCGCGCCGTGCCGGGGCCGCGGGTGACGACCAGCGGCCAGGTGATCAGGGGCGCCGGCTCGCCGGGCCAGCAGGTCTGGATCGGCAGGCGTCGCAGATCGATATCGTCGCCGGTCTCGACCACCTCGTGGACCGGGCCCGAGCCGACGGTCTTGGGTTTCATGGTCATCACCGTCTTGAGCAGCGGCAGCATGGCCCAGGCCTCGCGGAAGCCGCCCGGCGGTTCCGGTTGCTTGAGGAAGGCCAGGGTCTCGCCGACCTCGCGCAATTGGTGCGGCTCGCGCTCCATGCCCCAGGCGACCCGCTCGACCGTGCCGAACAGGTTGACCAGCACCGGATAGGGCGACGGCGTGCCGTCGGCGCGCAAGGGGTTTTCGAAGATCACTGCGGGGCCGCCTTCGGCCAGCAGTCGGGTCTGGATCTCGGTCATCTCCAGGACCGTCGAGACCGGCTCGTGGACCCGGACCAGGCGACCGGCGGCCTCCAGGCGGGCGATGAAGTCGCGCAAGCTCCGATAGGACATGGTTTCCTCAGGCGGCCCAGCGGCCCGCAGCCAGACTCAGAAAGAGCAGCAGCCCATAGGGCGCGTTGGCCTTGAAGGCGGCAAGGCAGGCGGCGGCGTCGGCAAAGTCGGTGCGCGCCGCCTGGGCGGCGAACAGCCCGGCAAGAATGGCCAGGCCAACCCAGCACGGCCAGCCGAGCCCGACTCCCCAGCCGGCCAGGCCGGTCAGCAGGAGGGTCGCGCCATAGGCCGCAAACAGGAACGGGCGGGTTCGCTCGCCAAGCGCCAGGGCACTCGACTTCACCCCGACAATGGCATCGTCGACCCGGTCCTGGTGGGCATAGATGGTGTCATAGCCCAGGGTCCAGCAGATCCCGGCGGCGTAGAGCACCAGGGCCGGCCAGTCGAGCCCGCCACGCAGCGCCGACCAGCCGACCAGGGCACCCCAGTTGAAGGCGATGCCCAGCACCGCCTGCGGCCAATGGGTGATGCGCTTCATGAACGGATAGATCGCCACCGGCACCAGCGCGGCAAGTCCCAGCCAGACCGAAAAGCCGTTGAAGCTGAGCAGCACCGCCAGCCCCGCCAGGGCCTGGGCGACCATGAACAGGGCGGCCTGGCGCACGGTCACGGCCCCCGACGGCAGCGGCCGTCCGGCGGTGCGGGCGACCCGGGCATCGATGTCCCGGTCGACAATGTCGTTGAAGGTACAGCCGGCGCCGCGCATCACCGCCGCGCCCACGAAGAACAGCAACAGCAGAAGCGGGTCGGGCAGCCGGCCGGCCGGGGTCGCCAGAGCCACACCCCACCAGCAGGGCAGCATCAGCAGCCAGATGCCGACCGGCCGGTCGGCCCGGGCCAGGCGCAGATAGGGGCGCACGGCCCGCGGCGCCCGGTCGACCCAGCTTTCCGGGGGGGCATCGGCGGGGCGAATATCGTGTGGTGTCTGTCGGGTGGCCCTGATCATCGCTCTGTGCTACCCGGAATGGCCTGCCGCCTCAAGGGTTGCCCATGTCACGTCCCCGCCACCGCCTGTTCGTCGAAGCCCCGCTGGGCGCCGATGCCGCCGTGTCCCTGACCGACGCCCAGGCGCACAAGCTGGGACAGGTGCTGCGCCTGACCGAGGGCGATGCCGTCGCCCTGTTCAACGGCCGGGACGGCGAATGGCAGGCGTCCCTGGTCCGCGCGGGCAAGAAAGGCCTGGCCGCCCGGTGCACCGGGTGCCTCGCCGCGCAGCGCCAGCCGGCTCCGACCACCCTGGTCTTTGCCCCGATCAAGGCGGGTCGGCTCGACCTCCTGACCGAGAAGGCGACGGAACTCGGCGCCACCCGGCTGATCCCGGTCACCACCCGGCGCACCGTGGTCGAGCGGGTCAATGACGGGCGCATGGCCGCCAATGCCGTCGAGGCCGCAGAACAATGCGGCCGGCTGGAGGTGCCCGAGGTCATGCCGCTGCGCCGGCTGGACCAGGTGCTGGGTGGTTGGCCCGCCGCCCTGCCCCTGTTCTATTGCGACGAGGCCGGCGATGCCCCGGAACTGATCGCCGCCGCGGGCGGCCTGGCCGATGGGCCGGCGGCCCTGCTGCTCGGCCCGGAGGGCGGCTTCGAGCCGGACGAGCGGCGCCTGCTGCGCGGCCTGCCCTTTGTCCGGCCGGTCTCCCTCGGCCCCTGCATCCTGCGGGCCGAGACCGCGGCGCTGTCGGCCCTCGCCCTTCTCGGCGCCGCGCGACGCATGGCAGACGAGCATGGGCGGCGATAGACAGATCCCCCCCCTTTGATTAGCTAGCGCGTCACGAGAATCGGGTCGGGAGGTCCAGGCATGTCGGGTCCGCAGGCTGCAGGGGAACCCATCGAAGATCGCCGCCAGCTGGTCGAATGGATTGCGGTCGGCGAGAAGCCTCCCGAGGCCTTCCGGATCGGCACCGAGCACGAGAAATTCGGCTTTCGCCTCGACGACCTGTCGCCGCTGCCCTATGGCGGGCCGGCCGGCATTGAAGCCGTGCTTGGCCGGCTGACCAGCTTCGGCTGGGACGAGGTGCGCGAGGCCGACAAACTGATCGCCCTGACCAAGGATGGGGCCTCGGTCAGCCTGGAACCCGGCGGACAGTTGGAACTGTCCGGCGCGCCCCTGGCCACCATCCACCAGACCTGCGGCGAGGTCAGCGACCATCTGGCACAGGTCCGGGCGATCGGCCAGGAACTGGGCATCGGCTTCATCGGGCTTGGCTTTGCGCCGACCTGGACCCGCGAGCAGATCCCGATGATGCCCAAGGGCCGCTATCAGATCATGCGGCGCTACATGCCCTGCGTCGGCGGCCTGGGTCTCGACATGATGTTCCGGACCACCACGGTGCAGGTCAATCTGGACTTCGCCTCCGAAGCCGACATGGTCAAGAAGTTCCGCGTCGCCCTGTCGCTCCAGCCTATCGCCACGGCCCTGTTCGCCAATTCGCCCTTCAAGGAGGGCCGGCCCAACGGCTACCTGTCCTATCGCGGCCATGTCTGGTCCGACACCGATCCCGATCGCACCGGGCTGTTGCCCTTTGCCTTCGACGACGGCTTCGGCTACGAGGCCTATGTCGACTGGGCCCTGTCCGTGCCGATGTATTTCGTCCACCGGGACGAGCGCTACATCGATGCCGCCGGGCAGTCATTCGGCGATTTCCTGGACGGCAAATTGCCCGCCCTGCCCGGCGTGAAGCCCCATCTGGGGGACTGGGCCGACCACATGACCACCCTGTTCCCCGACGCCCGCCTGAAACGCTTTATCGAGATGCGCGGCGCCGACGGCGGACCCTGGGGCCGGCTCTGTGCCCTGCCCGCATTGTGGGTCGGCATTCTCTATGACGACGCCTCGCTCGACGCCGCCTGGGACCTGGTGCGGAACTGGTCCGAGGAGGAGCGCGAGGCGCTGCGGGCAACCGTTCCCCTGCTTGCCCTGAAGACCCCGTTCCGCACCGGCACCGTGCTCGATATCGCCGAGCGGATGGTCGAACTGGCCGAGGCCGGCCTGCGCCGGCGTGCCCAGGCCAATCATTTCGGCTCGGACGAGACCATGTTCCTTGATCCGCTGAAGCGGACAGTCGAATCCGGCATGACCCCGGCCGACGAGATGCTCGAGGCCTATGACGGCCGCTGGGCCGGCAATCTGCGCCCGCTGTTCGAGGAATATGCCTACTGATCCGCCGGAATGGGGCCGCTGCCGCGGCCCCGACGACGGCCCGTAGCCGGGCGAGCCCGGCAGCGCCCATCCCCCGCGTCATCCCG
>JAJFJE010000427.1 GCA_021774355.1 Alphaproteobacteria bacterium | reverse complement strand
ACCACGAGCCCCACATCAACTCTAATGCAACCCTCGAAACTCAGCGTCTAGACAAGTTGTCCAACGACCTCGACACTCTGGCCCGCTGGATCGACCCGGACGCCGCCAACTGGATCGCCTCAGTCTCCCGAGTCAGCCAGGTTCGTGCCTGCCGACCCTGAAGTTGTCGCCGAGCCCCACCGGGCGCAGCCGCCCACCGCGGTTGCCCGGTTAGCCTCTACCAACATGTCGACCCTTCAGTCTCCCCCTGACTCGCACAGCATCAATCTCAACGGACGAGTGCTCACAGGGGTGACTAACTCTGCAGATGGTGAGGTGGGGCAATCGACAGTCTTCACTTACCGACAAGACGGCGATGCCGTGTGGGCGCAGTACAGCGGCGGCGCGGTGCGACGCGGATACCTTGTCGGAACTCGTACCGGATCTACTCTGCACTTCCGCTACTCCCATCTCGGAACCGATGGACAGACCTCGGGAGGTGTCTGTGCATCGACGATCGAGGTGCTCCCCGATGGCCGCGTCCGGTTCCATGAGACTTGGCAGTGGGAGTCTCGGCCCGGCTCGGGCACAAGCGTTGTCGAAGAGAAGAAATGACACGGCGGACATCCACATTCTCACTCGGCGGACCGCTGACCCACCTCCAGATGCGAACGTAAGGCGGCTCTCGACCCGCTGCTCCCTGGCGCAGACCTGCGCCACCCCGATACTTGGTTCAAAAGGCCAAATGACTGCATAGGGATTCGTGTCGAAGAAGGACGAGGGGTGTGGCTTTCGCCGTTATATGGCGGGGTTCTGTCGACGCTCTGTGGCGGCATCTGCTCATGGCGATACACGCGAGCACCGGTCTGGTCACAGATAGCGGCAGACGGTCGTGGTGTCGCATTTGGTGGGGTCGCTGGTGGTGGCACTGTGGTGAAGGTGCGCGACGGTGTGTCGCAGTGCTTGCAGGTCGGCGATTTGGCGGTCCAGGTCGCCCAGGTGGGCTTCGAGCAGGGCGTGCACGTGCTGGCAGGGTGCGACTCCGGCGTCGCGGATGTCGAGGATCTCGCGAATCTGGGCCAGGGTGAGCCCAGCGGTGCGGCCGCGGCGAACGAAGTCCAGGCGCGCCAGGGCCGCAGGGGTGTAGTCGCGGTATCCGTTGGCGGTGCGCTCAGGCGCAGGTAGTAGGCCGGCTTCTTCGTAGAAGCGCAGCGTCTTGGTTGTGGTGCCGCTGGCCACGGCCAACTCACCGATGCGCACAGTGGCCCCTTTCTCGGCTCTCGTCCATGTTCGCCTTGACCTTCCCCTGCGCTGGAACGTCCACTATGGACGCTGAAGAGGGGTCACGCGAAGGAAGGTGGGCAAATGGGTGTGGACTACGACGTCGATCTGGCCGTGATCGGCTCAGGAGGCGCGGCGATGTCCGCCGCCATCGCGGCCAGCCAGGCCGGTAAGAGCGTCGTGCTGGTTGAGCGCGGTGTTCTGGGCGGGACGTGCGTGAACATCGGCTGCGTGCCGTCCAAGACGCTCCTGGCGGCCGCCGGGGCCCGGCACGCCGCGCTCACCAATCCCTTCAAAGGTGCCCCAACGTCAGCCGCACCGGTGAACCTCGGCGATCTGGTGGCCCAGAAGGACGCACTCATCGAGCGCCTGCGTGATGCGAAGTACGCCGATGTGGCCGCTGCCTACGGCTTCCAGGTCCGCCCAGGCCAGGCCAGCTTCCTGGACGGGGACACCCTGGCCGTCGACGGCCAGGCGCTGCGGGCCCGGGCCTATCTGGTCGCCACCGGTGCCACCCCCGCCATCCCGGAGGTGGTCGGTCTCGACTCTGTGGACCGGCTGACGTCCACCACCGCGATGCAGCTGACCGAGCTGCCTGAGTCCCTGGTCGTTATCGGTGGCGGGTACGTCGGGATGGAGCAGGCCCAGCTGTTCGCTCACCTCGGCACCCGGGTCTCTGTGGTCGGGCGTCTGGCGCCGCACGCCGAGCCGGAGCTGGCCCAGAGACTTCGGGAAGTCTTCACCGACGACGGCATCACCGTGGTCGAAGAGCGCGCGACCACTGTGGCCCGCGAACCAGGCCCCGCAGGAGAGGTGGTGGTGACCACGGACTCGGGCGAACAGGTGCGCGGCGCGCAGGTCCTGGTGGCCACCGGACGCCTGCCCCGCACCGACGGCCTGAACCTGGCCGCTGCCGGTGTGGACGTGGACGAGCGCGGCTTCGTCGTGGTCGACCAGACCCAGCGCACCTCCAACCCGCGCGTCTGGGCCGCCGGTGACGTCTCGGGGGCTCCCCAGTACGTCTACGCCGCCGCCGCCGGCGGTCGGGCCGCCGCGCTCAACGCCCTGACCGAGGACAGGTACCCGCCGGCAGCTCGGGTCGACTACGCCGGCTTTCCTGCGGTCGTGTTCACCCGGCCCCAGCTGGCCTCGGCGGGGTTGACCGAGGACGAGGCCCTCACCCGAGGGCACGCGTGCGACTGCCGCGTCCTGGACCTGTCCGATGTCCCCCGGGCGCTCGTCCAGCACGACACCCGCGGGGCGGTGAAGCTCGTCGCCGACGCCGTGAGCGGCAAGGTTCTGGGCGTGCACGCTCTGGCGGACGGGGCCGGGGAGATCATGCTGGCGGCCACCTACGCCATCAAAAGCGGCATGACCGTCGACGATCTGGCCGACACCTGGGCGCCGTACCTGACCATGAGCGAAAGCCTGCGCATCGTGGCCGGCCTCTTCCGAAACCAGATGCCGACGTCATGCTGCGCCTGAAACCCGCGGCCCCAGCGGGGTGGACGAGGGCTCCCGCGGCGGCCCGCCTGGCGCCGTGAATGTGCCTTAAAAACCTACAGTATTGCGACACTCCTGCTGCTGGCTCTGGCGCACGTCCGCTTCATGGGCCGTCAACGTTCTCGGGTGTCTCGGGAAACCGTCTCGCTAGCGGTGTGAAGAACTCATTGTCGCGGGGAGTTCTCGTAAGGCGTAGGTAGCGCGGTGCACACACGTAGTGGATCGCCCTGAGTCGCACCTTCACTCCCGGGAGTTGATCGGCAAGGCTCGCGGCGATCGCGCGGCCCTCGCGATACCAGGCCGCCGGGTGCATATCGTCGGCCCACGCCGGCAGAGCGAAACCCCCCATCGGCCAACCCAGATAGGCGCTAGTCCCAACGTCAT
>JAJFJE010000426.1 GCA_021774355.1 Alphaproteobacteria bacterium | reverse complement strand
TCGGCCCGCTTCGCCCCCGGCTGACGCTGGCCGAGAAAATCAGCCTGCCGCGGCAGCACCCGCTCGGCAATCTCCTGCCAGTGACTCTCCCACCCCCGCCGCGCGGCGGCCAACGCCTCGAACCGCCGCCGGATATCCTTCGGATCGATCGTCATCTGATGCCTTTCCTGAAACCGCTCTCGCCAGCGAATTGAAAAACGCGTCATGCCGGACTTGATCCAGGCATCTCCAACTGAACGACGTCATGCCCGGACTTGATCCGGGCATCTCCAACTGAACGACGTCATGCCCGGACTTGATCCGGGCATCTCCCAGGGACAGCGCTCCGCCCCCACGCGATGGCCGGGTCAAGCCCGGCCATGACGAGCGTGAAAGGGTGCCATCCCAAATCCACGCCCAAAAACACCACCGCATTCCGGTCATCTTTTGTTCTGGACACGTGCCAAAACGCCACCTAGGATTTTAGATGTAGAACGTCACGCAGCCGATGCGTGTCCAGTCAGGAAGGGAGGCGCCGCCATGGTGTTCGGCTTGTTCAAATCGAAGAAAACACGCATGGCCGAGGCGCGGGAGGCAGCTGCCCGCCATAACCTGAAAACGCTCGAACGGTTCGATCCTGACCAGCGCGGCGCGGTCGCGCTGAACTGCGCCACCAGACGACTCGCCGAGCTGCAGGGCCTTGCCAATGCCGAGCCGGACTTGGCGGACCGGATCCGGCAGGTCTGGTACGACCCGCTGCAAGCCGATCTGGAGATGGTGGCCATATTTCTTGAAAAGGTCAGCCGCAGCATGCAGGCGGTCGAACAGCAGTTCATCCTGGCGCACGCGCAGGGCGACGCGGCGGAGCAGACCCATTTGCTGGTGCTGGCCGCCAGCCTGGAAACCTGGTACCAGACCTGGCTGGCCTGCATTCAGCCAGATCTGCGCCCCACGGTGGTGCAGACCTGGAAGGTGATCGCTACCGGCTTTCCGCATGTCGAGGCCTCGGTCGCCGCAGCCATGGCCCCGGACCAACCGCCCCAGCCGGAACAGGCCATCGCCATGGCGAAACGTGTCATCGCCGACGGCCCGGATGGCCCCGACTACCGCCGCATCCCGCTCGGCTTCGGCCCCGCCGCCTGACCCTGGCAAGCCGCGCCGCCGCCGCCATGCCTTGATCCTTTTTTGTTCTTCACACGCGCCGGACCGCCGCCTGGGATTTCACAACCGGACCATCGCGCAGTCGCTGCGTGTCCAATCAGAAAGGGAGGGCGCCGCATGGCGTTCGGATTGTTCAAATCGAAGAAAGCGCGCATCGCCGAGGAAGCGGCCAGGAACGCCCGCGACCACCTCAAAATGGTCGCGCGGCATGACGAGGGCTATCGCGCCGGGATTGCGCTGACCTGCGCGAAGGTGCGGGTTGCCGAAACGAACTGCCTCGCCGGCACCAAGCCGGAGCATGCGGACCAGGTCCGGCAGGCCTGGTACGACCCGCTGAAGGCCGATGCATTGGTGCTCGCCATGCTTTTCGGGCATCTCAAGCGGACCAAGGACGTGGCTGAGCGTGAGGTTCTCAAGGCGACTGTCAAGGGCGATGAAGCGGACCGGGTGCAGTGGTCGACGATGGTCGACGCCCTGGAAACCTGGAGTCAGACCTGGCTGGCGTGCCTGCAGCCCGATCTGCGCCCGACCGTCGCCCAAACATGGAGTCTGATCGCCACCGGCTTTCCGCTGGTCGAGGCCAAGGTCGCCGAAGAACTGGCCGCGGCCGGACCGCACCAGTCGGAAAAGGCGATCGCCGTGGCCAAGCAGACCATCGCCGACGGCCCGGACGGCCCCGACTATCGCAGAATCCCGATCGGCTTCGGCCCCGACGACCCAATCTGAAACGCCGCTCTACCCAGCAATCATGAGTCCGTCATGCCCGGGCTTGACCCGGGCATCGCAACCAAAAAACCCGTCATGCCCGGACTTGATCCGGGCATCTCCACGGGCCAGCGCTCCACCCCCACGAGATCACCGGGTCAAGCTCGGCGATGACGCGCGAGCTGAATCACGCGAAGTCAGTATATTGCAGCGACCGAAGTGATCGCAGTCACAGAATTTGGACTGCCAAGTGATGGCACTCATGATCCAATAAAATCGGCGTGGCGTATCCCATTCATCGTCAACACAAGCAAAGGGAACGCTCCGATGAACGCAACCATCTCCACTGCCGACAGCACTCCGGTCGCCGCGGACACGGTCTCGCCGTCGCCTGTCACGCTTTCTCTTACAGACGCAGCGATTTCTCCCGACGATATCCCCGCCGTCCAGGCGGCTCTGGCCCGCGACGGCAAGACGCCGAATCCGCTCGATCTCTGGAAGAAATTCCTGGTACCGGCCGACGCCGATTTCGCCCGCCGCTATCAGGAACTCGAGGCCCGGGTGAAATCTCCGGTCGGCGCCAGCGGCCTGGCAGGCGTCAGCCAGTTCGTGATCAAGGCCCTGGTCGAAGCCCTGGAGCAGGCGGGCAAGGTCAGCAAGTTCGAAGTCGCCTTCGTCGCCCGCGATCCGAAACAGCCGATCGTCTATTACTATACCAGGGATGGCCGCGTGATCGGCCATGCGCCGGGGCTCGACGGTCAGAATTTTCTGCCCAACGTCTTCGGCTTCTCCTTCAATTTCTTCAAGGGCCTCGGGTTCTTCGACCTGAAACAGACCCTGGTGCTGGTGCTGCCGAATGGCGACTGCATCCTGATCAACGCATCCTGAGGCAATCCCACTGCGGGCGTCATGGCCGGGTCAAGCCCGGCCATGACGTGTCTGGGCTCGTGGAAACAGCGGCGGCACCTCCGCCCTATTCTCCCAGCAATTCCTTCGTCTTCACCGGCGCGGACCCGGTCACACCCTGGCCGCCGGTGCGGATGGTCGAGGCCCGGCCCGCCGCCAGGCTGCGCCGCCGCCGCTCCTCCAGAGCCGCCTGCCGCACCGCCGCGTCATCGCGGGTCGGCGGCAACGGCGGCGGTGGCGGCGCGGATGTTTTCGGGGACAGGAAGGCGCCCATGGCTTGATCTCCTCACGTTGCTAAACCACTGATTGGATGAGGCAATTCATCACCCAAAACTCGCATAATCCGCCGCCGCCGTCCCCGCCCTCGCCCGCTCCCCCTCCACCCGGGCGAAGCGCAGGCTGATCAGGGCGTAGCGGGTGGCGCTCATCAGGTCGTCCTGTTCCTTGACCACGCGGCCGTCCTTGCGGTGATAGAGCTGGAATTCCTCGAACCAGTCGGCCAGGTGATCGAACACCTTCAGCCGGCCGGTCTGCATCCGCTCCAGCATGATCATCAGCCCGGCCTCCAGCCCATTGGAGCCATCCTCGAACCGGGCGTGGTCGGGCAGCATGGCCAGGCCCTGGTCGCGATAGGAATCGGCCAGCGCGGTGCCGGACTGCATGTCGTGCTGCCAGCCGTCATGCGGCCAGGCCCAGGGCATCGCCCGGCCCCAGGCCTTCAGCGCGGCGGCGTGGATCACCGGGGTCGCCTGGCGCACCCGGTAGGCGTGGGTGATCCAGGCGCAGTCCGCGTCCCGGTCCCAGGCCAGCCGCACCGCGGCGGTCGGATGGTCCCAGCCGAAATCGATGCCGCCGATCACCGGCCAGTGCCGCGGCGTGGCGAAGGCCGGGGCGGCCAGGGCTGCATCCGCCACCGGAAACACCCGGCCGGAGCCGAGCTGCGGGATGCCGCGGGTGCGCGCATCGCGCTCATGCGCCGGATAGCTGGCGACGATCGCCGCCTTCTGTTCGGCGCTCAGATGCCCGGCATCCTCGATCGCCATCCGGGTGACGTGGCGGCTCATGGGCAAGGCTCCGGATTGCGCGCCATCTGCGACAGGCGCCCCACGCAAAAAAGTACGTCATGCCCGGGCTCGACCCGGGCATCACTCAGGGACTGCGCTCCGGCCCGCCGAGATCACCGGGTCAAGCCCGGTGATGACGTGAGTGGGAGGGGGACGCCCCGACTGCAAAGCCCTCAACAAAAAAATACGCGTCAGGCCCGGGCTCGACCCGGGCATCTCAACCAATAACGCGTCATGCCCGGGCTCGACCCGGGCATCTCCCAGGAACCGC
>JAJFJE010000425.1 GCA_021774355.1 Alphaproteobacteria bacterium | reverse complement strand
AGTTCCCACAGCGGCCGGCTGCGGTCGAGCGGATTGGAATGAAGCCGGGAGACCAGAATCCCCAGGTCCCGCTCGCCGCCCGGCCGGGGCAGCGCCGAGTGGCGCAAATGGTAGTCGAGGTCGATGTCGCCGTCGGGCAGGACCTCCCAGGCCGGGATGGCCACACCCAGGACCTGGCCCTTGAGACGCAGATTGAACGGCGGCAAAAAGCGCAGATGCTGCCGCCATTCCGCCACCAGGTCCTGCAGATAGCTGTCGGCCGCCCCGTCCGGCAAGGCAAAGATCGCCAGGCTCGCCACGTGCATGGGCATGGTCGGTGTCTCGACATAGAGCCACGCCGCATCGTTGAGCGCCAGCAAGCGCGTGTCCATCGACGTTCTCCCACCTTGCCAGGTACCCAGCACAACGCGACGGCCCGGCGGCGTCAAGGCCGGGGCCGGCATGATCGCGGCTAGCCGCTGCGGGCCTGCAGCGGGCGGGATCGGGAGCCGGAAATCCGGTTTGTTGCGACCGAGACGGCCACATCCATGCCGAGAAAGGCGTCGGATTGGCCGGTAAAGGTACCCGAGACTGGCAAGGCTTGCCCCGGATCCCGGGTCACGGCGATGCGGATCAGGCTGCTGCTGCCGATCAGGCCGTTGGTCGGGTCATACTCGATCCACCCGGCCCCGGGCAGGAAGACATCGACCCAGGCATGGGTCGCCGCAGCGCCGAGGATGCCCGATTCGCCGCGGCGATCGAGAGCCGGGTCGTAGAGATAGCCGGAGACGAAGCGGGCGGCGATGCCCAAGGAGCGGACCACCTCGATCATCAGCAGCGCCAGGTCGCGGCAGGTCCCGGTCCCGCGGTCCAGGGTCTCAAGCGGGGTCTGGGTGCCCTCGCTGTAGCGGGCGGTATAGGTGAACTGGGCCTTGATGCCGGCATTGATGTCCGCCAGCAGGGCCAGGGTATCGGTCGGCCGGGTCGCGACGAAGCTTTGGGCATAATCGGAAAGCCGGCGCTTGGGATCGGGGTGCTGGCATTCGCCCAGGCGCCCCAGATCGATGCGGTCGTCATTCGAATAGACAAAGGGATAGGTTGCCGCCTCGGGATCCAGGCGGGTCGCGGGGGCGGCCGGGGAATAGCGCTCCAGTTCCAGCACGCTCTCGATCGACAAGGTCTCGTTGGGCGCATCGAATTCCGCAATCGCGATCGAATTGCCGAAGACGTCATGGATCCAATGGATGTTCGGTCTCGGCGAAATGGCCAAGGTCGCCCGGGTCAACCGAAGATCGTGGCTGTCCCGCGGACGCACCATCAGGCGGTGCGGGCCAAAGGATACCGGAACGCTATAGCGATAGGTCGTGACATGGGTGATGACCAGCCGTTTCACGCGGTCCGGTCCCCGGCATCGTCCCAGTCCCTGCACATCGCCACACAGATCAATTCCCCAGTCCCTTCAACAAGCCGTCGAGCACGCTCTTCCGCGGCTTGCGCGGTTTGGCCGGCTGTTCGGCAGGTGCTGCATCGTCAGCAGGAGCGGCAGTGCCCGCTGGCGCCGCCGGCGGCGCGGCCTGTGGCGCCGGAGCCCCCGGAGCCGTACCGCTGTCGGCCGGGGCCATGCCGGGGAAGCCCAGGATGTTGCCCAGCCCCGGCACCTGTTTGCCCAGGAACCGCGCAAGATAGTAGCGCTCAACGGCGGCGCTGTCCAAATCCGTCCGCGGCGCGTCGAGCGGGCCGCTCAACAGCACACCGAGCGGCGGCATGTCGCGCGGCTCGTTCAGCTTGACCGCTCCGCGCGCCCGGATGCTCCAGGCCGGCAGGTCGGCGCCGCCGGCCAGGTCGAACGTGCCGCCATCGACATCTGATTCGAAGCGGCTGACCGTTGCGACACCTTTGGCGACACTGATCGTCGCGGCCAGCCGGCGATAGTCGGTCGTGCCGCCCAGCACCGACACCAGCGCCCGGTTGATCAGGTCGCCCGGCTGGTTGACCGTCTTCAGGCCCTCGGACAGGCGCTTGAGGTCGAGCCCATGGATCTTCCCGCTTTGCGCGGTGACGGCAATGGTCCCGGCCAGGCTGGACACCAGGGCCAGTTGGCTCTTGCCCCGGCCGGTCAGATCGATCGTCACATCGCCCAGTCCCGACAGGCCCATGCCGGTCGGCGCGCGGCCGGTGACGGCGTCCAGATCTGCCCCTGCGAGGGTCAGGTCGGCCACCACGCCAAGTTCCTGCCCGGCGCCGTCGAGCGTCAGCGAACCGCGCAAGGCCCCGGGGTTGAGGCCGCCGGTGAGGCCCGACAGGCTGAGCTTGCCGCCGATCGCCGTGACCTTCGCGTTCAGATCGGTAATCGCCAGGGCGCCGTTCACCAACCGCCCCAGCTTGAGCGTCAGGCTGCCATCGATCTGGCGCAGGGCCGTCAGGTCGAACGGCGCAGAGGACCAGCGCTCGGCCGGCGCCGCGGCGTGCGCCTCCGGGGTCTTGGCTGTGGCCCCTGCCGCGCCGCCGAACAGGGCCATGTCGATGGTGTCCGCGGTGACCGCGCCGTCGAAGCGGCCCTTGCCCAGGGTCCCGCTGGCCTGCACGGCGGTCGGGCCGAACCGGATGGCGGCCTTGCCCAGGGTGATGACATCGCCCTTCTTGGCGGCCTCGAGATCGAGCGACAAGGGCCCGTCCACCGGTCCGACCAGGCCGAGCCGGGTCAGGGCGACGGCGCCCTTGTCGCCCTGCAGCTTGGCGGTGGTATGCCATCCCCCCGCCGACCCCTCGAAGGCGAGGATGGCGGCCAGCGGTCCCAGGGGCCCGGTGACCGTCGCGGCCAGGGCCTCGGGCGGACCCTTCAGGGTGTAGCTCAGATCCACCGGCCCGGCGGCGCCCTGGCCGTCCAGGCCGAGTTGCTGGCCGAGGCCGACCAGATCCGGGGCCGTGATCTTGCCGGCAAGGTCGAGTTTCGGGGTTCCGCTCAAGGCGCCGGTGGTGCCGGCCACCGTGATCCGGGTCCCGCCCAGCCCGATGGTCCCGTCGAGGCGCGGCGCCTCGGCGCTGCCCTTCAGGCCGAGATCGACGGTGACGGCGCCCAGGCGCCCCGGATCCAGGGGCACGGCGACACCGGCCAGGGCGGCCAGGGGTGCCACCGACGGCGCCGTGGCGGTCAGCCGCAGATCGGCGTCGGCGGCCCCCTTGGCCAGGCCGACGACCCCCTTGGCTGACAGGGAGGCCCCAGCCATGTCTGCGACCGAGGCCTGGTTTATGGTGATTGTCGAACCGCCCAGGGCGCCGTCGACGACGACCGATTTGAGGTCGATTCCCTGGTAGCGCAGGCTGCCGATCTTGACCTTGGCCGCGACATGGAGGTTGCCGGCGGGCGCGCCCATGGCCGGGCTGGCGCCGGCCTTGGGCGCGGCGGCGGCCGGGCCGGTGGCCAGGTAGGCGTCGAGGTCGAGGCGGTCGAACGCAAGGTCGAGCCCGACATCGGCCGGCGGCCCGGCCGCGTAGCGTATGCTGCCGGACATGTTCATGCCGTCCAGCCGCCCCTTGAGTTCGCTCAAGGCCACGCCGGCAGTGCCGCCGTCGACCTTGCCGGTCAGGGCCAGCCGGGTCAGGCGATCGGCCGGCACGCCGGCCGGGCTGACCTTGAGCCAATCCATCAGGGCCCGCAGATTGTCGGCGGCAACGTCGAAGCGGCCGGTGAATTGCGCACCCGCGGGACCGCCGGAGAGCGTGCCGGAGACCGCCACATCGGTCGCTCCGGGCAATTGGGCCGAGGCGGCCGAAAGGGTCACCACCCCGTCGTCCAGCGCGCCGATGACCGCCACCTTCTGGACCACGCCGCCATTGATCTGCAGGACGTCCACCGCCAGGTCGACGGTGAAGGTCACCCCGCCCGGCAGGGCAAAGGGCGCCGGCTTGGCCGCGGCGGGCGCCGGTTCCGCAGCCGCGGTCGGCGCCGCGGCGGCAGGCCCCTGGAGCACCAGGCGGGGGACCCGCAGGGTCAGCATGCCGGTCGGCTTGTCCCCCGTTTCCAGCCGCAGGGTGCCGGTGCCCCGGGCCTCGCCGGCGGTCAGGCTGAGGTCGTCGACCGCGACCTTGCCGCCGTCGAAGACGACATTGCCGTCGAGCGAAAATTGCTGTCCGGGCGGCGGCGCCAGCCCGGTCAGCGCCGCCAGGGCAGCCGGGTCTTCCACCCCGAGATGCAGTTTTCCCTTGAAGCGCGGCGGGCCGTCGCCGGACAGCCCGGCCAAGCCGTTCAGCCGGGCCGCGGCACCGGCCAGGGCGACCGTCAGGTCGAGCGGAAATTGCCCGCCGTCGAGCCGCCCGACCGCCATGTCGAGGGTGACCGGCAGGCCGGCGGTGGTGGCGCCGCCCGACAGTTTGAAGGGCCCCTTCAGCCCCTCGGCGGAGAGCTGCGCCTCGATCCCGTCGATGCGCGTCTCGGCGCCATCGGCCCCGGGTATCACGACGCGGCCATTCTCGATCACGGCGTTGCGCACCGCGACATCGAAGCCGCCGCCGGAACTGGGCGCCGGCGGCGTTGGCGTCACCGCCTGGTCGCCGCCGGCGGCCGCCGGGGCAGGACCGAGGGTGACCACGGGGCTGTCCAGCCGGACCTCGGTGATTTCGACCACGCCGCGGAACAGCGACGACAGGGCCAGCCGCAGCGACAGGCGTTTCAGGGTCATCAATGGCGGGCCGGCCTCGTCCAGGCCGGCGATGGTTACATTCTCGGCATCGATCGAGGGGCTGGGCAGCAGCGCGAAGGACAGGCCGCCGTCGATCGACAGGCGGCGCCCCGTGGCCAGTTCGACCAGGGCCAG
>JAJFJE010000424.1 GCA_021774355.1 Alphaproteobacteria bacterium | reverse complement strand
CGGCCGTCGAACCGAAAGCCAGGGTCGCGGCGGTCACCGCGAGGAGCCTGGCAACTGCCCTGCATATCCGGGGGGCATGGTGGACCGCGACGCCGGCGACAGCGGCGCGCAAAGCCCGCAGGAAGCCATGTTTCAAGCGGGGACCAGGGGTCGAACGCCGCCCGCCAGGCCCCGGGAAGGCCGCCCTGCGTGGGTGCGGTAGGTCCCGTTCCGGGCGGCTCAAGGGCATTGGGAGCATCGTACAAAAAAGCCGCTACGGTGGCCCCGACCCGTGCCGGCCGGGCGGGATCGTCGCCATGAACCATAGCGCCGCCGCCCGTCAGCGCCAGCACCCCGTCCGCCGCAGTATCCAGCACATGCGGCGCGCCCACAACCCGGACGTTGCCGCGACCGCTCAGGCCCCTGCGATGCGGACCGGACGCTGTCGACCGGTCCCGGGCCGGGTCACCCCGGCGGGGTGGCGGGGGCCGCGACGTCGACCCATTGCGGCCACCCGGCCCGGGCATTGGCGGCCATGGCCAGGCGGCGTTCCGCCGGGCTTGCGAAGTCCCGGTCCCATGCCTTGAGCCGCGGCTTGGCGACCAGCCTGAACCAGAGCGGCGGGATCAGGCCCAGGAACAGGCACAGGAACAGCGAGGGCATTTGCGGCGCGTCCGGCTCGGGTCGCAGGGCGTAGAATTTCGTATGGCCGTCCAGGTGGTGGTTGATGTGATTGGTGATCTCGAGCCCGAGCGGCCGCACGATCCGGCCGAGATGGTTCCAGGCATGGTGCTTCAGCACCGGGGCACCGTCGACCCGCACCAGGCCATAATGCTGGAAATAGTTGAAGGCCTCGATCAGCGCCTTGCTGGCGATCATCGACAAGGCACAGACCACCATCGCCATGACCCCGCCCAGCACCCAGCAGGCCGCCGGCAGGGCAAGGAGCAGGACGACCTGCTGGTAGCTGCGATTGCGCCAGTTCCACGGGCTCAGGCCGTGGCGGCGCAGCGCCACCGCCTCGGAACGGACGGCATCGACATAGGACCCCCTGGTCGCCCGATAGACGAAGGCATAGAGGATTTCGCCCCGCCGCGGGGTGTCGGCATCATGCTCGGTATCGAGGAACAGGTGGTGGGTCATGACATGGCTGATGTCGCGGTTGGGGTCGCCATGGAAGGCGCCCAGGAACTGGGCGACCCGCCGCGGAAACCAGTGCCGGCGATGCATCAGCTCATGGGTGACCGGCAGGGTCGGCACGGCGCTCAGCCAGGTAATCGACAGGACGCTGCCGGCGATCTGCCAGCCCGCCCCGGTGCCGGAAAGGACATTGCTGCCGCTGCTCACGGCATACAGAAAGGTGCCGTAGAGCGCGACCATCAGGACCGCGTGGAGATAGAGCGGCAGGTCGGCCAGGGCGGGCATGGCGATCTGCCGCGGCGCCAGGTCGGGCGGCAGCACGATGTCGAGGACCAGCAGGACCGGAAAGGTCGCCAGGCCCAGCCAGACATAGCCGCCGCCGAGCCCGAAGCCGATCACCCCGACGAGCGTGGTCAGGGGCACCAGATAGTAGCGAAGCGTATCCATTGGCGTCTCCTCTTTCCCGGCGCCGCGGCCCGGCCATGGCGGCGCGGCGACGGTGCCTTGTTGGTTTTTTCAGGCGCGCTCGACAATGAAGGATGCTGGCGCGGTGGGCGCGCCGCCCGGTCCTCTCAACCGGGCTCGGGAACAAGATGGGCTTCGACGGCAGCGCAAAAGCGGTCGGCGGCGTCGAGATTGGCGAGATGCCCGGCCCCGTCGATGATCTCCAGGGTGGCGCCGGGAATGGTCTCGGCAATGTGCCGGGCGTGGGCCACCGGCGTCCGCTGGTCCTGGGCCCCGACCAGGACCCGGACGGGCAGCCGCATCGCGCCCATGCAGGGCCCGACGTCCTCGCCGAAGATCGACCGGGCGGTCTGCAGGTAGGCCGCCTGGTCGGTCGCGGCGATCCACCCGGCAAGCGCGTCGTGATAGCGGCGCGGCGTCGACGGCAGCAGGGTCTCGGCGGCATAGACCTCGCCATAGCGTGCCATGCCGAGCGCCGGGAGGCGCTGCTCCAGATCGCGGACCCGCTGCAGCCCCGGCGCGCCGAGGGTGACGAAGCTGCCCGAGATGACCAGGCGCCCCATCAGCGCCGGCGCCAGGGCATGGAGCCGGGCACAGATCAGGCCGCCCATGGACAGGCCGAGGAAATTTGCCCGGGCGACGCCGAGTTGGCCCAATACGGCGCGCAGGTCCTCGGCGAGCGCCGCCATGGTGACGCCGCCGCGGTTGGTCGAGCCGCCATGACCGCGCGCGCTGACCGCGATGACATCGAAGCGCCGGGACCACCGGGCGATCTGCTCGTCCCACAACTGGGCATTGGTGCCCAGGCTGTGAATCAGGACCAGGGGTTCGCCCTGCCCGGCGCGGCGATAGGCCAGCCGTTCGCCATTGGCATCGATCATCGGCACAGGGCCACCCCCTTCGGTTGCGCGTCATCGCCGTCCCGGGTCCGGACCGCACCGCTGCGCGCCAGGTCGGCGATCTCCTGGGGCGACAGTCCCAGGACGGTTGCCAGGACCTCCGCAGTGTGTTCGCCCAGGGCCGGCGGAAACTGGCCGTCGGGCCGGGCCGCCTCGTCGAACACCAGCGGATTGCCCATCACCCGGACGGCCCGCCCATCGGGCGCCGAAAGCGCGGTCACCATGCCCCGGTGACGGATCTGGGGGTCCTCCATCACCCGGTCGAGGGTGTTGACCACCGCCACGGGA
The DNA here is from genome assembly GCA_021774355.1 of Alphaproteobacteria bacterium. Lineage (GTDB taxonomy): Bacteria > Pseudomonadota > Alphaproteobacteria > Zavarziniales > Zavarziniaceae > JAJFJE01. Next base: position 3,641 of record JAJFJE010000424.1, on the reverse strand, counting down.
ATGCTTTCGGCCTCCAGCAGGACCACCCATTCCGCGGCCGGACGGCGCCGGAAAGCCGGCTCGAGCACCGCCCAAAGGGCCTCGCAGTTGGCGTGGCGCTCGCGATTGGTCAGGAACCGCGGATCCTCGGCCAGCCCGGCCAGGCCGAGCACCCGGCAAAGCCCCTGCCACATGCGCTCGGTGTTCGCCGTGACGACCAGTTCGGTGCCGCCGGCACAGGCGAACCCGCGATAGGTCGGGATCGAATCGTGCCCGCTGCCCTGCCGGCTGGGGACCGTGCCGGATTGCAGATAATAGGTGCCCTGGTAGCACAGCATCGCCGCCTGGCAGTCGAGCATGGAAATGTCGATGGCATCGCCCCGCCCGGTCGCCGTCCGGCGGACCACCGCGGCAAGGATCCCCACCGCCGCATACAGCCCGGCGGCAAGATCGCCGATCGGAATGCCGGCGCGGACCGCGGTGCGGCCGGGCTCGCCGGTCAGGCTCATGCCGCCGGACAGGGCCTGGACGATCATGTCGTAGGCGGGCTTGTCGCGATAAGGACCGTCCTGGCCAAAGCCCGAAATCGAGCACCAGACCAGCGCCGGCTTGGCCTCCCGCAGCGCCCGGGCGTCGAGCCCCAGGCGATCGAGCACACCGGGCCGGAAATTCTCGATCACGACATCGCTCGCCAGGGCCAGCCGGCGCACGATCTCGAGCCCGGCCGGGCTCTTCATGTCGGCCACCACGCTCCGCTTGTTGCGGTTGATCGACAGGTAATAGGCGCTGTCGTCGTCGACGAAATGGGGCGGAATGTAACGGGCCAGGTCGCCCTGCGGGGCCTCGACCTTGATCACTTCGGCGCCCAGGTCCGCCAGGATCTGGGAACAATAGGGTCCCGACAGGAACTGGGTGAGATCCAGAACCCGGAGGCCTGACAAAGGGGCCGTCGAACCGTTGGCGAGCAAGGCAGTCCTCCTCGTCTGGCCGGGTCGTGCCCGGCTCAGGTCGCGAAGATGTGAATCGAACAGGCCCCGTGATCGAACCCGGAAATGCCGCCGCCGGTGGCGTGGGACAGGCCGACCTTGGCCCCGGCGACCTGCCGCGGCCCGGCTTCGCCGCGCAGTTGGCGAACGATTTCGACGACCTGGGCTGCCCCGGTGGCGCCCAGCGGATGGCCCTTGGCCAGCAGGCCGCCCGAGGGATTGACCGCGATGGTGCCGTCGATCGCCGTCGCGCCGCTCTCCAGAAAGGCCCCGGCCTCGCCCCGCCGGCAGAAGCCGAAGGCCTCGTAATAGAGCAGTTCGGCGATGCTGAAGGCGTCGTGGACTTCGGCAACCCGGATGTCCTGCGGCCCCAGACCGGCCTGCTCATAGGCCTCGGCCGCGCCGCGCACGGTGATCTCGGGCGTCGTCATGTCGCGGTACCCGCCGACATAGCGGCCCGAGGTCAATTCGGAGGCGCGGACGTGGACGAGGTCGGCCCGGATCTCTGCCGCCCGGCTGGTGGCACACAGCACGATGGCGGCAGCGCCGTCGCCGGTCGGGCAGCATTGCAGCAAGGTAAAGGGGTCGGCCACCGGCCGTGCCGCGAGGACCTGATCGACCGTCACCGGCGTGCGCATCTGGGCGTCGGGATTGAGCGCCCCATTGGCCCTGTTCTTCACCGGGATCTGGGCCAGTTGCCGGGCGGTCAGGCCGAAATCATGCATGTAGCGCTGGGCCCGCATGGCGTAGAGCGCCGGCATCACCAGGCCCTGGCTGACCTCCCAATCCTCTTCCTCGAGCGGCAGGGTGCCGCCGCCGAACTTGGTCAGCTTCTCGACGCCGACCACCAGCACCACGTCATATTCCCCCGAGCGGATCGCCATGATGCCCTGGCGCAGGGCCGTCGACCCGGACGAGCAGGCGTTTTCCACGTTGACGATGGGAATCCCGGTCAGGCCGATGCGCCCCAGGATCCGCTGGCCGGCCATCATGCCGCCAAGGGCCGTCCCGCAGAACGCCGCCTGGACTTTCCGGGGCGCGATCCCGGCGTCGCCCAGTGCCGCCTTGACCGCCGGCCAGCCCAGGTCGGCCAGGCTTTTCGCCGGATATTTGCCGAATGGGATCATGCCGACCCCGACCACCGAGACGCCGCGCATCTACCCCTCCGCCGCAAAGACGAAGCTTCGGATCGGCCGCCCGTCGGCATCGCGGCCGACTTCGGCGACCCCCAGGGTCACCGGGCCGTCGATCGTAACCGTACCCGCCAACCGGCTGAAGACCCGCACCCCATTCGCCAGGTCGACATAGCCGACGACGAAGGGCTTGGCCCATTTTTCCGGTGCCACATGAACGGTGGAGAAGGCGTAGAGCGTGCCGTGCCGGGGCATCTCCGCCGCCACCACGGCCTCGCTCATGCAGGCCGGGCAGACCGGGTGGCGCGGGAACATGCGCTCGCCGCAGCCCTCGCACCGGCCGCCGACCAGAACCGGCCCGCCCGGGGCCGCCAGCCGCAGGGCGTCGCCGGGCAACAGCAGGGCCCGGTCGTCGTCGACACCGGTATCGAGCAGCAGACCTATGACGGAGTCCATCCCAGCGCTCTCCGCAGCCATATTTATCGTTCCGTAATACGGAACATTGTATTTCCTTATAAAAACGGTATTGGTATTTTGGATCGGCGTCAAGCCGCTCCCGGGAATCCGCATTGACAGGCTGCGGGGCGCTGAAGCAATGCTTATAAGAGAACGGAGTGTTCGTTATGGCCGATAGAGATCGTAATCCGGTTGCGAAAACCCTGAAGACGCTGGCCTGGCTCGCCCGGACCTCGGCCACCGATGTCGGGGTCCGGGAATTGGCCGCCGCGATGCAGATCTCGCCGAGCAGCGCCCACCGGGTGCTGCTGGCCCTGGCGGAGGAGGGCTTTGTCAAGCAGGACCCGGCAAGCCAGCGCTATGCCATCGATGTCGAGTTCTGGCTGCTCGCCCAATTGGTCGTGGCCAAGGCGCCGATCCGCCAGACCGCGCTGGACGGCATGCGCCGCCTGGTCGATGCCTGCAACGAGACGGCCCTGCTGGGGATCTATGACGGCACGCGGCAGGAAATGATGTTCGCCGCCAGCGTCGAGTCCGCCCATCCCCTGCGCTATGCCGTCGAACTGAACAAATGGGGGCCGCTCTATACCGGGGCCTCCGGTCTGGCGATCATGGCCTTTCTGCCGGACGACGAGGTCCAGTCGATCATTCGGCGCAGCCGCCTGGTCCCCCTGACGCCGCGCTCCATCACCGAGCCCTATCGCCTGGAAGCCGAACTCGCGGCGGTCCGGCGGCAAGGCTATGCCTTCACCAAGGGCCAGCGCATCACCGGCGCCGTCGGCCTGGCGGCGCCCATCTTCGGCGCCAACAACACCGTCCTCGGCGATATCTGCCTGACCATCCCGGAACAGCGCTTCGACGACGGCGGCAAGCAGCACCTGGTCGACCTGCTTCTGGGCTGTGCCGGCGGCATCAGCGCCAAGCTGGGCGGCCTGCGCCGGCCCGATCCCAAGGCGGCCTAGCCCCCCGGGGCCCGCGATCGGGCGGGCACGCGGGGGTCAAAATTGTGGAGGAAACATGCCGGGCAAACCAACAATCGCAGTCCTCGGCGCCGGAATGGGGGGCCTGACCGCCGCCGCGCTGCTGC
>JAJFJE010000423.1 GCA_021774355.1 Alphaproteobacteria bacterium | reverse complement strand
ACGAGGCGGCCTTCGACGCGTTGCTCAGCCTGGTCGACGCGGCCGCCCTGACCTATCTCCACGTCTTCCCCTACTCGCCCCGGCCGGGCACCCCCGCCGCCCGGATGCCGGCGGTTCCCGGGCCTGTCATTGCCGAACGGGCGGCCCGCTTGCGGGCCAAGGGCGCGGCAGCGCTGGAGCGGTTCCTGGATTCGCGGATCGGCGCGGTGGAACAGGTTCTGGTCGAACAGGGCGGGCGCGCCCGCACCATCCATTATGCCCCGATGCGCCTCGCCCGGCCGGCAGCGCCGGGCACCCTGATCGACGCCCTGGTGGTCGGTCACGACGGCCAGGAGTTGATTGCCGCATGAGCGATCCTGGCGACGGCCAGAAAAAGGGCTGGTTCACCCGCCTGAAGCAGGGACTGGCGCGTTCGTCGTCCCAGCTCGGCAGCTCGATTGCCGGCCTGGTGGCCAAGCGCAAGCTGGACGCGACCACCCTCGACGAACTCGAAGAGGCCCTGATCGCCGCCGACCTGGGCGTCCAGGTCGCCGCCGAGGTCCGCGTCGCCCTGGCCCGCGACGGCCGGGTCGGGCGCGAGGTCACCGACCAGGAAATCAGGGAGGTCCTGGCGGCGGAGGTGACCAAGGTCCTGGCACCGTCGCAGAAGCCGCTGCGGGTCGACCCGGCCCGTCGCCCCCATGTCATCCTGATGATCGGGGTCAACGGCACCGGCAAGACCACCACCATCGGCAAGCTGGCACAGCGCTACAAGGCCCAGGGCCTCAAGGTCCTGCTGGCGGCCGGCGACACCTTCCGGGCGGCGGCGATCGAGCAACTGGCGGTGTGGGGCGAACGCTCCGGGGTGCCGGTCCTGACCCGGGCCCAGGGCGCCGATCCCGCCGGCCTTGCCTATGATGCGCTGGAAACCGCCAAAGCCGAAAACTACGACGTCCTGCTGATCGACACCGCCGGCCGCCTTCAGAACAAGGAAGGCCTGATGTCCGAGCTGTCCAAGATCATCCGGGTGATCAAGAAGCTCGACCCGGAAGCGCCCCACGACACGGTGCTGGTGCTCGACGCCACCACCGGCCAGCACGCGGTGACCCAGGTCGATGTCTTCGAGCGGGTCGCCAAGGTCACCGGCGTCATCATGACCAAGCTGGATGGAACCGCCCGGGGCGGCGTCCTGGTCGCCATCGCCAAGAAATACTGGATGCCGATCCACGCCATCGGGGTCGGAGAAGGAATCGACGACTTGCAGGACTTCGACGCCCGCGCCTTTGCCCGCGCCCTGTCAGGGCTGGACGCATGACCACCGCCCCCGGCCACGCCAAGCCCCTGGCGCCACTGTTGCGGCTGGTCCTCGAGGCCGGCCCCTTGGTGGTTTTTTTCGTCGCTAACGGCCGCTTCGGCATCTTTCCGGCAACCGCCGCCTTCATGGTCGCCACGGTCATCGCCCTGGCGGCGAGTTGGCTGCTGGAGCGGCGCGTCGCCATCATGCCCCTGGTCTCCGGGGCCTTCGTCCTGGTCTTCGGCGGCCTGACCCTTGCCCTGGCCGACGAGTTGTTCATCAAGTTGAAGCCGACCATCGTCAACGGGCTGTTTGCCGCCATCCTGTTCGGCGGCCTGGCCACCGGACGGACCCTGTTGAAGCCCCTGTTCGGCGCCGCCCTTCATCTCGACAACGGCGGCTGGCGCCACCTGACGTTCCGCTGGGCCTGTTTCTTTGTCGCCCTGGCGGTCCTTAACGAGGTTGTCTGGCGCTCCACCTCGACGGAATTCTGGGCGGGCTTCAAGCTCTACGGCATCATGCCGCTGACCATTGCCTTTACCCTGAGCCAGATGCCGCTGATCCTGCGCCACCAGCTTCCCCACAAGGACGGCGGGTCGTAGACGGGGTCGTCGGTCAGGCCGGCTCGCAGATCTGCGCCGGATCCAGCGCCGCGATCATTTCCGTCACCGTCGCCCCGGTCCCGGGATGGCGCCAGCCCGGCGCCACCTCGGCCAGGGGGCGCAGCACGAAGGCGCGCGCGGCCAGCCGCGGATGGGGCAGTTCCGGCCCGCCTGGCCAGTCCGGCGCCGCCACCCGGTCGCCGAACGCCAGCAGGTCGAGGTCGAGCACCCGGGCGCCCCAGCGTTCCCGCCGGACCCGGCCGAACGCCGCCTCGATCCCGTGCAACGCCCACAGCAGCTTGACCGCGCCCGGCCGGACATCGTCCTCGAATGTCCGTTCGACCGTGATGACCGCGTTGATGAACCAGGGTTGGTCGCTGCCGGCCGGCACCGGTGCCGACCGCCACAGGCGCGAGCGGGCCCCGACGGTCACCCCGGGCAGGCGATCTATGGCCTTGATCGCCGCTTCGATGACCTGTTCCGGCGGACGCCCCAAGCCATCGGGCAGGTTGGCCCCAAGACCGATAAGGATCATGCCGACCGGCTCCCGGCGCTTGTTGCAAAGACGCCCCGAATGTCTAAAGTCTGCCCGTCCATCTTCCTGCCCCGGCGTTTTTTTCAGCACAAAAATTTTAAGATTGGAATAGAGAATGATAAATTTCTACCCAAACGAGCGCTCTGCACTTTTTATCGACGGC
>JAJFJE010000422.1 GCA_021774355.1 Alphaproteobacteria bacterium | reverse complement strand
GGGTGGGCCCGCGCCACCCACTTGTTGCCCTTTCTAAAACATAGCGCGCCCCCCCCACCCGCGCCCCCCCCACCGCCATTCTGCACCGGCCTGCGGCGCCCGACGGTCATAGTCGGGCGCCGTGCCGGCGTGCAAACATTTCCAAGGCTCCGACAACTGGATAAAGTGCTGGCAAGCGGCGGCCAGGGCTGTCCGTTGCGAATCGCGGGAGCCTTGATCGTTTTGACGAAGAAAAATCAGGCACAGGAAAACGCCGCCCCGGCCAATCCGGGGGAGCAGGTCAACAACAGCATCCTTTTCAGATTGTTTCAGCTCGGCAATGTTCTGCAGCGTCAGGCAACCAGGGAAATCGGGATCACGGCCGTGCAGTGGGCCGTTCTCGGGGCCTTGTCGCGGTCGCGTCCGGAGGCGGGGCTGCTGTTCGGCGAACTGGCCGAATATCTGGTGGTCAGCCGGCAGAACCTGGACGGGGTGCTGAAGCGGCTGGAACGGGACGGTCTGGTGGAACGGATCGCCGGTGCCGATGACCGGCGCGCCCGGGTCGTCCAGTTGACCGCCCATGGGCGCGATGTGTGGGCCGAGCTGCAGGGCCGGATCTACGAGTTCTATGAGCAGGCCGTGACCCACCTGAATTTCAACGAGCGGGTCTCGTTGCTCCATTATCTCAATATCCTGCAGAAGGACCTGATCTCGGTGAACCTGAATGGCGCCCCGCAAAACCCGCGCGAGGCTTAGCCGGCGGTACGGCACAGCCGCCTGTCCGCCTGCCCCAGCGGATGCAGTTTCTTTCAAAGGAATATTTTATAATCAATTAGTTGCAGGTATTTCGTGAGAAATTAAGAGAGATAAATCTTGCGCATTTGCGGGGCATGGCCGGGCGGGTCGTGACCCACGGCGGCAGTGGCTGGCAGCGGCCGGCGGGCCGCGGTGGCAAGAATTCTATCGGCGCTGGCAGCCAATTGCCCTGTGGTGTGTTAACGTTTAGCGCTGCCAGACGGGGGCGCTCTGGGGAACAGCGATACCGAGGGACATAATAATGACGGGATATCTTCGGATCTGGGCGGGTGCGACGGTCGTTGCCGCTGCCCTTGGTGTTGCGGCGGTCCCGGCACGTGCCGATTTCGATCTTGGTTTCGGCCTTGGCCGGCTGGTCGAAGTGGGCAGTCCGGTGCCCTATGCGGCGGAACCGTTTCCCCTGGAAGAGGTGCCGCCGCCCACTCCCGTGCGGCCCTACACGGTCTATGTCCCGCCGTCGGGCGACCACCGTCTGGCGCTGACCATGCGGTCCCGGGACTGAGATCGCCGGCCGCGGCCTGCGGCGGAAACAGGAGCCCACTGCCAGGTGGATTCAGCCATGAGCGAAACCAGGCGCCGGCCCGTCGTGTTCTATTCGCCGCCCCTGCGCGACATCGACAAGGACCGCTGGCTGTTCGAGACGCTGCTGGTCGACGGGCTGGGTCAGGGCCGTCGGATGGCGGGCGACGAGGCCTTTTATGGCGCCGACGCGCGCAAGCGCTGTGCCGTCCATGTGGTCGAGCAGATCAGGGTCGACCGCGCAGCGGTGCGGGCCCGGGGCGGCGATGTCGGTCTCGTCGCAATTCTCAACCTGGGTAGCTGGGAAGACCTGTGCGCGGTGTTCGGGGTCGCCGGGCAACGGGTGGTGCACCCTTGATCGGCCCGGAAAATGCCCTTCTGACCTGTGCCCAGACGGCGGCCGCCGACCGCCTGGCCATCGCCGGGGGGACACCCGGCATCGTCCTGATGGAAGCGGCGGGGGCAGCGGTGGCCGCGGCCGTGGCCCAGCGGTTCCGGCTGCAGCCGGTGACCGTGCTGTGCGGCCCGGGCAATAATGGCGGCGATGGCTGGGTGGCCGCCAGGGTCCTGGCGGAACGGGGCTGGCCGGTGCGGCTGGGAACCCTGGTCCCCGTGGCGGCCCTGACCGGCGATGCGGCCATGGCCGCCGCCGGCTGGAGCAGTGCCGTCGACACGGCCGACGCGGCGCTGGCCGCGGGCGACGACCTGGTCATCGATGGCCTGTTCGGGGCCGGCCTGTCGCGCCCCCTTGCCGGTGTGCCGGCGGCGCTGGTGGCCGCCCTCGCGGGGCGGACGGTGGTCGCCATTGACCTGCCCAGCGGGATCCATGGCGACACCGGGGCGGTGCTCGGCTGCGCCCCCCAGGCGGCCGTGACGATAACCTTCTTCACCGCCAAGCCGGGCCATTTCCTTTATCCCGGGCGGGGGTGCCGCGGCGACCTGGTGATTGCCGATATCGGCATCGCGCCGGCCGTGTTGGACCGGCTCGAACCACGCTGGGCGCGCAACGGGCCGGCCTTGTGGGGCGCGGCCTTCCCCCGGCTGGACCCGACCGGCCACAAATATGACAGGGGCCACGGGGTGGTTGTCGCCGGCGACGAATTCTCGACCGGCGCGGCCCGCCTCGCGGCCCGGGCTGCCCTGCGGGTGGGCGCGGGCCTGGTGACCACGGTGGGCGACCAGGCGGCCTGCCGGGTGCTGGCGGCCCATCAGACGACGGTCATGGTCCGGCCGATTGCCGGCGCCGATGGCCTGGCGGCGCTTCTGGCGGACCGCCGGCATAATGCGGTGGCACTGGGGCCCGGCGCCGCCCCGGGGGCGGCGACCGACCAGCTGTGCGCGGCGGCCTGCCGCTCGGGCGCGGCGGTGGTCCTCGATGCCGGCGCGCTGGTGGCGGTTGCGGGCCGTGCCGAGGGTCTGTGGCAGATGGCCCGGGGGCCGCTGGTCCTGACCCCCCATGACGGCGAATTCCGGCGGCTGTTTCCCGAGCTTTCGGGATCGCGCGCCGAGCGTGCCCTGGCGGCCGCCGCGGCCAGTGGCGCCACCGTGATTCTGAAGGGGCCGGACAGTTGCATCGCGGCGCCGGACGGGCGCCTGGCGATCAATGACGGCGCCCCGCCCTGGTTGGCCACGGCCGGCACGGGTGACGTGCTGACCGGCCTGGTTACCGGACTGCTGGCCCAGGGCATGGCGGGCTTTGCCGCCGCCTGCGCCGCGGTCTGGCTGCACAGCCTGGCAGCGAGCCGCCTGCGCCGCGGCATGATCGCGGAAGATCTGGTCGAGGAGATTCCCGCAACCCTGGCGGCCGCCACGGCTGTGGTCCCAGGCCTCGGGCCCTAGAAAGCGCTTGCTCCGCGGGCCATCGCCGGGGTAAATCGCGCAACCGCCACCCGCAGTGCCGGCGCGAGCCGTGGCGCCGGTTGGCAGGTTCGCAAGGCGCGGACGTGGTGGAATTGGTAGACACGCCAGATTTAGGTTCTGGTGACGCAAGTCGTGGGGGTTCAAGTCCCTCCGCCCGCACCAGAATTGCCGAACGGCGATGATTCCGAGAGAGACCGATGAATGTAATCGAGACCGCCGTAGACGGCTTGAAGCGTGAATTCCTGATCCAGATCGGCGCCGCAGACATCGATGCCGATGTCCAAAGCCGGCTGCAGGTCCTGTCGAAGAAATTGCGCATGCCGGGCTTCCGCCCGGGCAAGGTGCCGGTCACCCTGATTGCCAAAACGCACGGCGACGCGGTGTATGGCGAAGTGCTGCAGGAAACGGTCAATGCCTCCCTGCGCTCGACCCTGGACGAGCGCAAGCTCCGTCCGGCCGTCGAACCCAAGGTCGAGGTGACCAAGGCGGGCAAGGGCGAGGACCTGGAATTCACCCTGGCGGTCGAAGTGCTGCCCGAGATCGAACCCGGCGACGTCGGCGCCATCACCATCGACAAGCTGGTCAGCCCGGTCGAGGACGACGAGGTCCAGGCCATGATCGACGGCTTCGTCCGGTCGCGTCAGGAATTCGAAACGGTCGAAGGCAAGGCGGCCGAGGTCGGCGATGTCGTGACCATCGATTTCATCGGGCGGATCGACGGCGAAGCCTTCGAAGGCGGCACCGCCTCGGGCTTTGATCTGGAACTGGGGTCGGGCCGTTTCATTCCCGGCTTCGAGGACCAGTTGACCGGGGTCACGGCGGGCACCTCGCTCGACGTCAACGTGACTTTCCCGGCCGAATATGGCGCGGCCGAGCTGGCCGGCAAGGCGGCCGTGTTCGAGACCATGGTCACCGCCGTCAAGGTCGGCAAGGCCACCGAGATCGACGACGAGTTCGCCAAGGGCTTCGGCATCGAGACGGTCGAGGAGTTCAAGACCGCCCTGCGCGAACAGATCGACAAGCAGCATGGCCAGTGGAGCCGGCAACGCATGAAGCGCGACCTGCTGGACGCCCTGGCCAAGCAGCATGATTTTGCCGTGCCGGACAGCCTGGTCGCGATCGAGATCGACCAGATCATCCGCTCCATGGGCGACGAGGCCAAGCCGGCAGAGGGCCAGGACCCGGAAGCCCGGCGTGTCGAGCTCGAGGGGGAGTACCGCGAGATCGCCATCCGCCGGGTGCGTCTCGGCCTGCTGCTCGCCGAAGTCGGCCGCCGCAGCAAGATCGATGTCACCCAGGAAGAGGTGCGCCGGGCGATCATGGACGAGGCGCGCCGCTATCCCGGCCAGGAACGCCAGGTGATCGAGTTCTACACCAAGAACGAGGCCGCCATGGCCCAGCTGCGCGCGCCGATCTATGAAGACAAGGTGGTGGACCTGCTGCTGGAACAGGTCCAGAAGAACGAGCGGCAGGTTTCCCTGGACGAGTTGAAGCGCGATCCGGACGAGGACGTCGATCAGGCGGCCTGAGCCTCGCGTCGGACGCTCCTGCCAGAGAAGAGGGAAGTATGAAAGACCCCTACGATTTCACGATGAATACGCTGGTGCCCATGGTGGTCGAACAGACCGCCCGGGGGGAACGGGCGTTCGACATCTATTCCCTGCTGCTGAAGCAGCGGATCATCTTTCTGGTCGGCCCGGTCAATGATGCGGTGTCCTCCCTGATCACCGCGCAATTGCTGTTCCTGGAGGCCGAGAATCCGAAAAAGGAAGTCTCCCTCTACATCAATTCGCCGGGCGGCGTGGTGACCTCCGGCCTCGGCATCTATGATACCATGCAGTACATCAAGCCGCCGGTCTCGACGGTGTGCTTCGGTCAGGCTGCGTCCATGGGTTCGCTCCTGCTCTGCGCCGGGGCGAAGGACATGCGCATCGCCCTGCCCAATTCGCGGATCATGGTGCATCAGCCGTCCGGCGGCGCCCAGGGCCAGGCCACCGATATCGAAATCCAGGCGCGCGAGATTCTGGCCCTGCGCCAGCGCCTGAACGAGATCTATGTCAAGCATACCGGCCAGCCGATCGCCAAGGTCGAACTGGCGCTGGAGCGCGACAATTTCATGACCGCGGATCAGGCCAAGACCTTCGGCATCATCGACCACGTCTATGATGTGCGGCCCGGCGACGACGGAGCCAAACCCGCAAGCTGAGAAATTAGCGCCGATTTGACTGTTGCAGGCGGCCGCCGGCGCCG
>JAJFJE010000421.1 GCA_021774355.1 Alphaproteobacteria bacterium | reverse complement strand
GCCAGCACCACGCCCGCCGTCAAGGCCGGCGACAGCGCCGACAGCACCAGGGTGGCCAGCAAGGCCGCCAGGTGGCTGACCAGGTCGCCCTGCCCGGCAGAGCCGAGCAGGGCCCGGGCCACGAAGAACGGGCAATGGGCGATCAGCAGGGCGGCACACAGCGCCCAGTACGAGCCACCGGACACCCGCCCCCAGGGCGTCGCGGCCGGCTGGGGCCGTTCCAGGGCCTGCTCGATGAAAAAGAAGCCCAGCCGGGCCCGCAGCGCCAGCAGGACCACGGCCGTCACCAGCATCAGTACGGTCGCGGCGGCGCCCGAGAGTGACAGGACGGCCGGCAGCACCCCCATAAAGATCAGGGACAGGCCGACATACCACAGCAGGACCCGGCTTTCGGCGCCGGTCGGTTCGCCGTTCAGGGAGGGTTCCACAACGGTGAATTCGCTGTCGGCGGCACGCGTCCAGCCGATCAGAATTGCCGCTTCCATCGCCGCGAAGACCACGGTCCGGGACAGGAACAGGAAGATGCCGCCCGCCCCGTCTGCGGGCAGCAGGGAACTGATCAAGGCCGCCCCGGCCATGACCGCCAGGGGCGGCGCCGCGATCTGCCACCACACCGACAGATGCCCAAACAGGTCGCAATAGGCGGTGATGACGCTGCCTGCGATGTTGGGTCTGCTCATCCGCGCCCTCCACCCGAGCGATAATCGGAAGAGTAGCGCATTTTCGCCCCGACGGCGTAAAAACCATGTGGCCGGCGCAGGGGGCCGCGCGGCTGTGCCAGCCCGCCGCCGCCGCGTCCAGGCATTATTGCTGCCGGGTCTTGCCGTCGAGCGATACCAGGCGGTCGCGGATGTCGAACAGGACCACCAGGACCTCGCAGATGATCCGCCACAGCACCGCGCTGACGGCAAACAGCAGCAGGGTCACGAGGATCCCGATCAGCCCGCGGGCATTGCCGCCCAGGGTCGCCGATACCGAACCGATGATCGGCGGGATCCATTGGGCGACGATGACGACAAGCCCCAGCCAGAACACCACCCGCAGGATCGACGGGGTGATCAGGCGGTCGAAGGTGAAGAAGCTGCCAAAGGACATTTCATCGTTTCCCGTGTTTGAGAGCATGCGACAGGGTCAGCGGGATTGCCAATACCCCATGCCAATGCTCGCGACCAGAGCGGCACCGACGGCCGACAACATGCCCTGGGCAATGGCGATGACCGCCAGCCCAAGACTGCCACCGAAGACCGTGCCGGGACCGAAGACCAGGGCCAGCAAGGCAGCGGCGACAGTCACCGGAATAAGGGCCAGCAGGGTTGCCCCGAACATCGGCCAGACCAGCGGGCCGGTCGTCGCGACGGCCTGGCCCACCGCCGGCGCGCGACCGAGTGCCAATTCGATATAGTAGAAGCTCAGCCGAAGCTGGACATAGAGCACGGCCAGCGCGACCAGCAGGCGGCCCAGCCCCCCCGCCGCCGCCCCCAGCGCGACACTGGCAAGCAGCGCCACGGCAAAGGACGGCAAGACCGCAAGCCCCACATACCAGAACAGGAAATTGATCTCGGCGGGTGTCGGGCTGGCCAGGGCCACCGGCCGGACCTCGCCGAAACCGCCCTGCACCGCCCGCACCCAGCCGATGATGACGACCGCGACAAGCGCCGCGACGACCATCTGGCACAACAGGCCGACCAGGGTCCCGACCGAGCCGATGCCGTCGAGCCTGGCGCCCACCATGCCGGCCACCACCATGCCCATGGTCGGGATCGTGGCAAGCTGTATCAGCACGCGGCGGCGCTGCCAGACCTGGCCATAGGCGCGGACCGCACTGTCGACAGGCGTGACGGTCCGCATCGCGCAACTCCCGCATGGCCATTCCTGCGAAAGCCTAGTCCATCCGGCCCGGCAGCGTCACCTCCTTCGACGCCGATAATGGCGTCGAATCAAAGAGCTAACACCAAAACGAGGGGATTTGACGGGAACCGGGGGGCAGCCGCCCCCCGGAAGCCGGCGCGGCAGCCGCAGAACAAGGGGGGCCGCAGCCCCCCAAATGCCCTGGAATAGCGACCGGCCTAGCGCTTGGAGAACTGGAAGCTGCGGCGGGCCTTGGCCTTGCCGTACTTCTTGCGTTCCACCACGCGGCTGTCGCGGGTCAGGAATCCGCCCTGCTTCAGGACGCCGCGCAGTTCCGGTTCCTGATAGGTCAGGGCCTTCGACACGCCGTGACGCACCGCCCCGGCCTGGCCCGACAGGCCGCCACCGGAAACGGTGCAGACCACGTCGTACTGGCCGCCGCGATTGGTTGCCAGAAATGGCTGGTTGAGCAGCATGCGCAGGACCGGCCGGGCAAAATAGACCTGCACGTCACGGCCATTCACCGTGATCTTGCCGGTACCGCGCTTGACCCAGACCCGGGCCACCGCGTTCTTGCGCTTGCCGGTGGCATAGGCCCGGCCCTGGGCGTCGATCTTGGCGGCTTCTTCGCCGCCGGCCTCGGCCGGACGGGCGGCAGCCTTGCCGGTCAGGCCGCGCAGATCCTGGAGAGTACGGGGAGCCTGGTGTTCGGCCATGGCTTACCTCTTGTTCTTTCGGTTCATGGCCGCAACGTCAAGCGTCTCGGGCTGCTGGGCACCATGGGGATGATCGGTACCGCCATAGACGCGCAGATTGGACATCTGCTGACGTCCCAGGGGGCCGCGGGGCACCATCCGCT
>JAJFJE010000043.1 GCA_021774355.1 Alphaproteobacteria bacterium | reverse complement strand
CCGTTCGCGGTATCGGCCGGGCAGAAATTATAGTCGTTGTCGCGCGACGAGCAGGTGATCACCTCGGCCTGGGCGGCACCCGCCGCACCGGCCACGACGGCCAGTGCCACCGCCGCCATTGCCCATCGAAGCAGCAGCCTGTTCATCGCGACATTCCTCCCGTGGTTTCGGCCTGTGTCGCCGTTGGAACGATAGCGGTCCCACCGAGGCTAGGCCCGGGCAGCACCCTCTGTCGAACAGGAACGCTGCGGATCTGGCGCGGTTCCGTTGCGCGTTGGGCCGACCTTCCACCAAGAACTCTTTGCGCCGCCGGACCGCGGATGCTACCGGTGCCGGCTGCACGGGAACCACTGCCGCATAAGGATCGGGCGATGCGTCGAACCATGCTCTCCGCCAAGTTGCATCGGGTAACCGTTACCCAGTGCGCCCTGGATTACGAAGGCAGTTGCGCCATTGACGAGGCGCTGCTCGAGGCCTCGGGGCTGCTGCCCTTCGAGCGGATCGATATCTACAACATCACCAATGGCGAGCGTTTCGCCACCTATGTCATTCGCGCGGCACGGGATTCGGGGACCATCTCGCTGAACGGCGCGGCCGCCCGCAAGGCCCAGGTGGGCGACCTGCTGATCATTGCCGCCTTCGCCGAACTGGAGCCGTCGGAGCTTGCCGGCTTCACCCCGCGGCTGATCTATGTCGACCGGGCCAACCGGATCACCCATCGGGGGGATGCCATTCCGGTCCAGCCGTCCAAAGCGGCGGAATAGGCCGCCGCAGCCGCCGGGACGATCCGCTCAGTCCTGCCGGCGCGCCCGCAGGGCGGCCATCAGGGTCCCGTCGTCCAGATGGTCCAACTCGCCGCCGACCGGCACGCCATGGGCCAGGCGCGAGACCGCCACGCCACGGTTGGCCAGGCGGTCGGCGACATAATGGGCGGTGGTCTGGCCATCGACGGTGGCGTTGAGGGCCAGGATCACTTCCCGCACCGGGGCCGCCATGCGCTCGACCAGCGCGGCGATGCGCAGGTCCTCCGGGCCGATCCCGTCCAGCGCCGACAAATGCCCGCCCAGCACATGATAACGGCCGCGGAACGCCCCCGACCGCTCGATCGCCCACAGGTCGGCCACCCCTTCGACGACGCAGACCACGGTGTCGTCGCGCCCCGGATCCCGGCACAGGGCACAGGGGTCGACCGTATCGAGATTGCCGCAGCGGGCGCAGGACCGGACATCGCGCAAGGCGGCTGCCATGGCGTCGGCCAGCGGCATCATCAGGCTTTCCCGCGTCTTCAGCAGATGCAGCGCCACCCGCCGCGCCGAGCGCGGCCCCAGGCCCGGCAGACGGGCCAGCAGTTGGATCAGCCGATCGAGCGCCCCGCCGCTTTCCGGCCCGCCGCCGCGCATCGGATCAGAACGGCAGGGAGAAGCCCGGGGGCAGGGGAATCCCCCCGGTCACCTTGGCCATTTCCTCGGCGACACGCGCTTCCAGCTTGACCTTGGCGTCGCGGTGGGCAGCCACCAGCAGGTCCTCCAGGACCGCGATCTCGGCCGGCGTCGCCAGGCTGGGATCGATCGTCACCCGTTGCAGCATGCCCTTGCCGTTCAGCGCCATGATGACCAGTCCGCCGCCGGCCCGGCCCTCGACTTCGAGCCGCTCCAGGCCGGCCTGCATGTCCGCCATGCGCGCCTGCATCGCCTGGGCCTGCTTCATGATCTCGGTCAGGTTCTTCATGGCTCGTCCTCACTGTCCAACTCGAAGATATCGAGCAGCGCCGCCCCGTCGTCGGCGGCGTCGTCCGGGTCAGCGGCCGCCAGATCCTCGGACGCCAGATCCTCAGACGCCAGATCCTCTGGCGCCTCGGCGGCGCCGCGCCGGCGGATATCGACCAGGCGGGCATCGGGAAAGGCTGCCAGCAGGGCCTTGGCCGCCGCGCCTTCCAGCAGCCGTGCGGTCAGGCTGTCCTTCTCGGCCCGGGCGCGGGCGGCCAGGGTCGGCGCCCCGCCGGCCTCGGCCAGCTCGATGACCACGGTCGCGCCCGTCCAGGTGCGGAGGCACTCGGCCAGCGTCTTGGGCAGGCTGCGCGGCACGCCTTCGGCCAGGCGCAGGGTCACCCGGTCGGGCGCCCAGGACACCAGATGGACGCCGTTTACCAGATAGCTGTGCAGAAGAATTTCGCGGCGCGCTTCGACCAGCCCCACCAGGGCCTCGAAACTGTCGGGCAGAGGCACCAAAGCCGGCTCGGATTTGACCAGATAGACCACATTGGCGCCGGCGGCGACCGGTGGCGACCGCCCGGCGTCGGCCGGCGCGGCCTGGACCGCCCGTGCCGTGGCCGGGCCGCCGCCACCGCCGCCCTGGGGGGCACTGCGAAGCGGGGCCGCCGGCCCCCGGCTCTCGGTCGCCTGCCGCACCAGGTCGGCAGGCGACGGCAGGTCGGCGGCGAAGGCCAGCCGCACCAGGATCATTTCGGCCGCCGCCAGGGCGCTTGGCGCCGCCCGCGCCTCGCCCAGACCCTTGAGCAGCATCTGCCAGGTCCGTCCCAGTACCGGCAACCCCAGGCGGCCCGCCAGGTCCTGGCCTCGTTTGCGCTCGAGTTCGGAGGCGGTCGCTTCCCGCGCCGCCTCGGGCACCAGCTTCAGCCGGGTCAGCCAGTGGGTCAGTTCCAGCAGGTCTTGCAGCACCACCGCCGGATCGGCGCCGGTGTCGTATTGCTGTCGCAGTTCGGCCAGGGCATCGGCGATGCGCCCCGCCAGTACCGCCTCGAACAGGTCGAAGATGCGCCCCCGGTCGGCCAGGCCCAGCATGTCCCGGGTCACCCCCTCGTCGACCGCGCCGGCACCGTGGGCGATCGCCTGGTCGAGCAGGGACAGGGCGTCGCGGACCGAGCCTTCGGCGGCCCGCGCGATCATGGCCAGGGCGGCCGGGGCGACCGTCACCGCTTCGGCGTCCCCGATCATTGCCAGATGGCTGGCGAGGCGGTCCGGGTCGACCCGGCGCAGGTCGAAACGCTGGCAGCGCGACAGGACGGTCACCGGCACCTTGCGGATTTCCGTGGTGGCGAAAATGAACTTCACATGGGGTGGCGGCTCTTCCAGGGTCTTCAGCAGGGCGTTGAAGGCACTGGTCGACAGCATGTGCACTTCATCGATGATGTAGACCTTGAACCGTGCCTGGACCGCCGAGAAGCGAACACCTTCGATGATCTCGCGGATATCCCCGACGCCGGTCCGGCTGGCGGCATCCATCTCCTGGACGTCGATATGCCGGCTTTCCGCGATTGCGACGCAATTGGCACAGACCCCGCAAGGGGTCACCGTCGGGCCGCCTTGCCCGTCGCTGCCGATGCAGTTGAGCCCCTTGGCGATGATCCGCGCCGTCGTTGTCTTGCCCACGCCCCGGACGCCGGTCAGCATGAAGGCATGGGCGAGGCGGCCGGCGGCGACCGCGTTGGACAGGGTCCGCACCATGGCGTCCTGGCCGATCAGTTCGGAAAAGGTCGAGGGACGGTATTTCCGCGCCAGCACCCGATAGGGCGCCGCAGCCTTGAGCTCGCCGGCGGTGGACCCGCCCATCATGGACCCGTCCATCGTGGACCGGCCACTGTCGAGCCCATCGGAATCAGACGCTACGGGGGGATCGCTCATGGCCTCCACGGGCAGCGGCTGGATTGCACGGCGGGGTGGGAGGTTGGACAACGACCCAGGCCGAATTCGTTACGGCTGCTTCCTTCCGGACCTGACCGGGTTGGCGAGAGACCTGTCCACCGCCAACCTCCCGCCCCTATATCGCAAGGCGGCGGGTGGCTGGCAAGGCCTGCGATGCAGATCGCGAACTTTCCACGGGGTGCATCGCTTCCGCGGTGTTTGCTGCCATAATGGATATTAAACCGGATCGGGGACAATCCCGGGGCAAGCGAGGGGTTGCGCCGGATGGCGCCGCGGAATTGACTTCAGCCGAGGGTGGCGAACGGGATCAGATGAGCCGATTGGGCAAGGCGTTGGGTCAGGGGCTGCTGGTGCTGGTCGCATTTGCGTCGGACGCGCATGGCGGCGAGCCCATGGCGGCCTGCAGCCGCCTGCTGACGGACGGCTTCGACACCCCGCGGGCGACCACGCTGAACGGCTGTGTCGATCGCCTGGCGACCTCGCCCGCCCGCTTCGACGAGAATGGCTACAAGCTGGCCCGCTGGGGCGACCGCTGGCTGGCCAGCGACGGCATCAGTGTCTACAACTCCGGCGACGGCGCCCTGTGGGCGGTGGTGAATAATGGCGACCAGCCGGTCGGCCGGCGCGACCAGGTCCCGCAGGAGCCGCCCCCCCTGATTCCCGTCGGCCTGCCGCTGCTGGCCCTGCCGACCCCCGCGCCGGCGCCGGCCGCGCCCGGCGCCGGCAGCGACCCGCGCTACCGCATGTGGCTGGCCTTGGCCCGCCGTTGCGACCCGACGCTCGACGATACCGGCCGGACTCTGCCGGAGTTGCAATTCATGGCGACCGAGTGCGAACGTCGTCTACGCCAGCCGGTCCCGCCGGAACGTCCCAGCCGCTAAGGGCCGGGCACCGAACCTGGCGGTCGCCGTCCATGAGGGGCGGAGCCGTCCCGCCATGGCGGCGCTTGGCACTCGCAATGCCGGCCGAGGCGGGTATCGTTCCGTCGCGACGACCGTGCCCGCCCAAGGCGGACTGTTCCATTTGATTTCATCGACCAGGCGCTCATGACCGATCACCACCTTCACATGCCGTTCACCGGCAATCCGCTGGACCGCGCCTCGGAACGACGCGGCGACCACGGGTGGCTCGCCGCCCGTCTCGCCGCGCCGGACAGCCGGTATCTGTGCCTTTATCAGACCCGGCCGCTGGTCGCCGCCAGCGGCGACGCCCTGGTCTGGCTGTCGGCAGAGCAGATCGCCGGCCGCGCCGCCGCGCCGCCGGTGCTGCTCGGCCTGGACGGCACCGGCCGGGCCCATTTTGCGGTCGACCTGTCCACGGGACCCGAGTCTGCGGCAACCGCCCTGGCCGGACCGGGACAATTCGACGACCTGCGCCGGTTCATGGCCGGGCTGTCCGCGGACGACGCCGCCATTGCCGCCCAGGCCAAGGCGATCGTCGACTGGCATGGCCGCCATGGCTTCTGCGCGGTGTGCGGGGCGCCGACCGCGCCCCGCCAGGCCGGCTGGTCGCGCCATTGCGACGCCTGCGGCGCCGACCATTTCCCACGCACCGATCCGGTGGTGATCATGCTGGTAACCCGCGGCGAGTTCTGCCTGCTGGGCCGCCAGGCGCGGTTCCCCTACCGGTTCTTTTCGGCGCTGGCGGGCTTCGTCGAGCCGGGCGAGACCATCGAGGAAGCGGTCCGCCGCGAGATCCACGAAGAGGCCGGGGTGACCGTCGGAGCCGTCGCCTATCACGCCTGCCAGCCCTGGCCCTTTCCCTCTTCGCTGATGATCGGCTGTTTCGCCAAGGCCTTGAGCGAGGCGATCGTGATCGATCCCGCCGAGTTGGAGGAGGCCCGCTGGGTCAGCCGCGCCGAGGTCCGCCTGGCCCTGGACAACGATCCGGCGGCGGGCTTCACCCTGCCGCCGGCGGTGGCCATTGCCTATCACCTGGCCCGCGCCTGGTGCGACGGCCGGGGCTGACCGGCCGCCCGACCTCAGGAGCCGGGCCGGCGGTCAGCCGCCATTGGCCTGGTGCCGGTAGGGATGGGCGGGATAGCTGCCCAGTACCGTGATGTTGGTGGTGAAGAACGCCAGTTCCTGGAAGGCCAGGGCGACCAGCCGATCGCGCGGGTGGCCCTCGATGTCGGCATAGAACTGGGTGGCCGTGAAACTGCCGCCGAGTTGATAGCTTTCCAGCTTGGTCATGTTGACGCCGTTGGTGGCGAAGCCGCCCAGGGCCTTGTAAAGCGCCGCCGGCACGTTGCGGACGCGGAACACGAAGCTGGTAACGGTCGGCACCCCGGGGGGCGGATCGATCGGCCGGGCCGCCAGGACGATGAAGCGGGTGGTATTGTGGCTGGCATCCTCGACATCGGCCTTGAGGATGTCGAGCCCGTAGATCTCGGCCGCGAGGGACGAGGCGATGGCCGCGCGGCTGGGATCGCCCCAGGCGGCGATGTCCCGGGCGGCCCCCGCGGTATCGTCGTGAACCACCGCGCTCAGCCCCAGGTCCCGAATCAGCTTGCGGCATTGGCCCAACGCCATCTGATGGCTGTAGACCCGGCGCAGGTCGCCGATGGCGGCCCCGGGCAGGGCGAGCAATTGGTGCCGCACCCGGTGGAAGTGCTCGCCGATGATATGCAGCCCGGCATCGGGCAGCAGGTGGTGGATATCGGCGACCCGCCCGGCCAGGGTGTTCTCGATCGGGATCACGCCGACAGCCGCCCGGCCGTCCTTCAAGGCCGCCAGGGCATCGTCGAAGGTGGCGCAGGGCAGCGCGTCGGCAGCGGGGAACACTTCGCGCAG
>JAJFJE010000420.1 GCA_021774355.1 Alphaproteobacteria bacterium | reverse complement strand
GCAGGCCAGTGCCCAGCCGAGCCTGGCCGAAGCCAAGACCCAGGCGATCAGCCTGACCAGCGACGGCCGGATCTTTCTGAACACCACGCCGGTCGCCTCGCTCGACGATCTCCGCCAACGGCTCCTGTCCCAGAAGGCCCTGACGCCCGATTTTCCCGTGGTGCTGAAGGGCGACGGCCTCAGCCAGTACCAGGGCGTGATGGACATTCTCGACCTGCTCGGCCAGGTCGGCATCACCCAGGTCGGCCTTGCTACCAAGCCGCTCGTCAAGTAATCGACAGGGTTCCCGATGACCAGGGCCAGGGGTAACGAGACAAGTTTCGCGAAGCGCCACCGGGCGGCGGTGATCGCCGGGACCATCGTGGTCGCGGCGCTCGCGGTGCTCGTCTCCCTGCTGGTCAGCGGCACGTCCGGCCCGACCAACAAGGTCGCGATGCTGCAGGTGATACAGGTCGTCCAGCCGCCCCCGCCCCCCCCGCCGCCCCCGCCGCCGCCCGACGAGCCGCCGCCGCCGCCCGAGCAGGCGATGCTGAAACAGCCGGAAATTCCCCAGCCGGAGCTCAAGGACGAGCCCAAGGAGGCGCCGGACAAGGCTGCAGACCAGCCTCTGGGGCTGGACCAGGCCGGGACCGGCCCGGGGGACGGGTTCAACCTGGCCGGTCGGCCGGGCGGAAGCGGCCTGCTGGGCGGCGGTGCGGGGGGCGGGGGCAGCCGCTTCGGCTGGTATGCCGCAAAGGTCCAGACCTCGATCGAGGCCGCCCTGCGCAACAACCACAAGACGCGCAAGGCGAGCATCGCCGGATTGCGCGTCCGCCTGTGGCTGGGCCCGACCGGGTCGGTGACCAGGGTGCAACTGGTCAGTTCGACGGGAAACACGGATGTCGACCATGCCATCGAGTCCGAGGTGCTGCGGTCGGTGCAGTTCGAGCCGCCGCCGCCGGATATGCCCTTGCCCATCGTCATGCGGATCCAGGCCAGGCGGCCAAGCTGATGGACGACGCGATGACCCGGGCTCCGTTCAGGATTGTGGAGATTCCATGCCAAAGCTCGTGACCTTCGGCCGGCGCGACTGGGCGCCCCTCGTGCTCTGCCTGGCCGGCCTCGCGGCGGCACCACAGGCGCAGGCCGAGACCGTTCAGCCCTCGCCCAATGCGACCGTCAATCTGATCAATCTGATGGTCAAGCGCGGCCTGATCTCGCGCGCCGACGCCGACGGCCTGATCGCCCAGGCCGCGGACGAAGCGGCGGCGGCGGCACGGGCGGCGGCGGCCGTCCCGGCCGGGGGCACCGCGGTTGCGGTGCCGGCACCCGACGGGACGGTCCGGGTTCAGTACGTCCCTGAAATCGTGCGCAAGCAGATCCGCGACGAGATCAAGAACGAGGTGATGGCGCAGGCCAGGCAGGATGGCTGGGCGACCCCCAATGCGATTCCCGACTGGACCCAGCGGCTGACCATCACCGGCGATCTCCGGACCCGCTACGAGGGCGCCTATTTTCCCAAGGGCAATGCCGATAACAACACCCAGTTCTTCGATTTCAACGCCATCAACACCGGCAATCCGATCAACATCGACGGGACGGTGGTGGCGCCCTATCGCAATGTCGATCAGGACCGGCAGCGGATGCGCCTGCGCGCCCGTCTCGGCGTCCTGGCGGCGCTGGGCGAGGGCTTCTCCGCCGGCCTGCGGGTCGCCACCGGGGACAGCAGCTCGCCGGTCTCGACCAATCAAAGCCTGGGCGGCAGTGGCGGCAATTTCAGCAAATACGCCCTGTGGCTCGATCGCGGCTATCTCCGCTACCAGCCGGAAACGGTTTCGGACCTGAAGCTGACGATCGATGTCGGGCGGTTCGACAACCCGTTTTTCGCAACCGACCTGATCTGGGACGACGATCTGGGCTTTGACGGGGTGGCTGCTTCAGCCCGCTACGCCGCCGGCGGCCGGCTGTCGCCCTTTGTCACCGTCGGGGCCTTCCCAGTGTTCAATACCGCGTTTAACTTCGCCACGCTCAACGCCGCAAAGTTCGACAGCCATGACAAGTGGCTCTACGCCGCCCAGGGCGGCGTCGACTGGAAGGTCGCGCCGAACTACGCCGTCAAATTCGGCGTGGCCTATTATTACTTCAAGAATGTCGAAGGGAAGCTGTCCAGCCCCTGCACCGTCATCGATTCCACGACCGCCTGCGACACCGATGCGACGCGGCCGTCATTCGCCCAGCAGGGCAACACCTACTTCCCGATCCGCAACATCGCGCCGATCTTCCCCCAGCTGCAATATTTCGGCCTGGCCACGCCGTTCCACGAACTGGCGGTGACCGGGCGCCTGGACCTCGCCCATTTCGATCCGGTCATGATCTCGCTCGACGGCGAATATGTCCGCAATCTTGCCTTCGACAAGAAGCGGATTTCGGGCAAGGACTTCTTCAACAATGACGGCGCCGATCCCGATGGCGCCGGCCCCCTGGTCGGGCCCTATGAGGGCGGCGATACCGGCTATATGGCACGCCTGACCATCGGCACCGCGGCCCTGGAAGAACGCTGGGACTGGAACCTGCGATTTGCCTACAAGCGCATCGAGTCCGACGCGGTGGTCGACGGCCTGGCCGATTCCGATTTCGGCCTCGGCGGGACCAATCTCAAGGGCTATCTGGTCGGCGGCAATCTGGCGCTCAGCCGCAGCGTCTTTGCCGGCCTGCGCTGGCAGAGCGCGGACAGCATCGCCGGCGGCCCGTTCGGCGCCGACGTCTTCCAGGCCGATCTCAGCGCGAGGTTCTGACCATGCGATGGGCCCTCATCATCGTCGCGGCCTCGCTCGTTCTGGCCGCGCCCGCCGTGGCCGCCGACGAGGCCGAGGCCCGACTGCGCGACGCGCTGCGTTCGGCAACGGTGCAACTGCGCGGCCTGGAGGACCAGCAGGCCGTGCTCCAGGCCAAGCTCAGCGTCGCCGAGAAGGAGCGGGACGCCGTGCGCGACCGGCTGGCCGCCGCGACCGCCCAGTTGGCCGCGGCGCGCAAGGCCGCCGACGACAAGGCCGCCCTGGCGGATCAGCGCGCGGCGGCGCTGGCCGAGCGGGACGCGGCCATCGACCGGACGCGGGGCATCCTGGGCCAGTGCCGGTCGTCCTACCAGCAGCAGGTCGCCACCGGCCAGGCATTGCAGGAGAAACAGGCACAACTGAACCAGTCGATGGCCGCGGAGAGCACACGAGCCGCCGCCTGCGAGGACCGGAACCGCGCCCTCTACAAGGTCGCCAAGGAAATTCTGGATGCCTATGCGGCAGTCGACCTGGCCGATGCCCTGGTGACCCGCGAGCCGTTTCTGGGCCTGAAGCGGGTCGAGCTGGAGACTCTGGTCCAGGACTATGGCGACCGGCTGCTCGACGCCAGGATTGCGCCGTGAAGCGGCTTCCGGCGCTTTGCCTGGCGGCATTTGCCGCGATCTGGGCCGGCCATGGCCCGGCCGCGGCCGAGGGGTCCAGGGATGTCGTCGCCCGGGTCGGGTCGGCGGATATCACCGCCGGCGAAGTCCAGGCCCTGCTCGACACCCTGCCGCCGCCGCAGCGGGCATCCCTGGCCAGGGACCCGGCCCTGCTCAGCCAGACCTTGCGGCAGCTTCTGGCCAGCCGGCTGCTGTACAGCGAAGCCTTGGGCAAGAAGTGGGACCAGAAGCCCGAGGTCGCGGCCGCGATCGAGCAGGCGCGCCAGACGGTGGTCATCGACAGCTATCTGCGGACCGTTGCCGAGCCGCCCTCGTCCTATCCCGGCGCGGCCGACCTTGCCGCGGCCTATGAGGCCAACAAGACCAGCTTCCTGGTGCCGCGCCAGTACCGCCTGGCCCAGATCTACCTGGCGGTCCCGGCCGGGGCCGACAAGACGGCGGAAGAGACGGCGCGGCGCCGGCTGGCCACGGTTCAGGGGCAACTGAATGCCAAGGGTAGCGATTTCCTCGCCGTCCGGGCGGAAGCCTCGGACGCGGCCGACCAGGGCGCGCCCGGCTGGGCGCGCGAGGACGTGATTCGGCCGGAAATCCGGGCGGCCGTGGCCGGCCTGGCCAAGGACGGCGTGAGCGAGCCGATCCGTCTCGACGACGGCTGGCATATCGTCAAGCTGATCGACACCAGGGCGGCCTATACCCGGCCGCTGGACGAGGTCCGCCCGGAGCTGGTGAACGCGTTGCGCCGCGAGCGCGCCGCCGCCAACGCCCAGGCCTATATGGCCAGGCTGCTGCAGGCAAACCCGCCGGCGGTCAACGAATTGGCGCTGTCCCGGCTGCTGGCGCCGCCGGCACCCTGAGCCCGGACGTAACCTCATCGCGCTCACAGCAACCTGGGCGGGCCCCCGTCACGAAGAGTTTTCCGTTCCGTAACCGGATTGTCGCGGGCCTGGAGTGTAATCCGCAGCGCTTATCAAGGCGGCTTTATCTTAAGGGGATGGGAAATGTCGGACTATGATCCTGAAGACCTTCGTCGGCGCGACTTGTCGTCCGGCAACACCTTTGAAGGAATGGTCGACGCGCAGCTGAGCCGGCGCGGCTTCCTGATCGGCGCCGTTGCTGCGGGCGCCGCCACGGCAACCTCCTCGGTTATCACCTTGGGCTTGCCGGGCGAGGCTCACGCCGCCACCGGCTTTACCGCCGTTGCGGAATCGACGGCTGATACGGTTGTGGTCCCGCCGGGTTACTCGTTCAACACGCTGCTGGCCTGGGGCGACCCGCTGTTCGCCGGCGACGCTGCCTGGGGCAATGGCCCGGGCGAGGTGAATGGCGGCAACATCACGGCCGACGAGCAAGAGCGCCGGGTCGGCTTCAACCATGACATGCTGGCCCTCTTCGCAAACCCGTTCGGCGCGCCCGACAGTGCCGGCGGCCAGCCCCATGCGGCCTATATCGCCGTGTTCAATCAGGAATACACGACCGGCGGCGACATGTTCCCGGGCTACAGCGCGGCCACGGTGACGCGCAACCTGGTCGACGTCGAACTCGCGGCCCACGGTATCACGGTTGCCGGCATCCGCCTGGTCGGCGGGGCCTGGACCCACGACATCGACATGCGTGTCGGCGACGTTCCGGCGGGCGCCCTGGTGGCGCGCCGCATCACCGGGGCTACCCGCTTCCTGCTCGACGGGCCGGCCAAGGACGACCCCCGCCTCGCCGGGCCGGTCGTGGGCACCTTCAACAACTGCGCCGGCGGCTTCACCCCGTGGGGCAGCTATCTGTCCGCCGAAGAGAATTTCAACCAATACTTTGCCAATGCCAACAGCCTGCCGGCCGGCACGACCAAGGACAATTACCGGATCCTGGGGATGACCGGCGGCGCCTCGCAGCGCCGGTGGGAGAAGTATCACAGCCGCTTCGACCTGGCGAAGCAGCCCAACGAGGGCTTCAAATACGGCTGGATCCTCGAGGTCGACCCCTATGACCCGACCCGTCGGCCGATCAAGCACACGGCGCTTGGCCGCTTCAAGCACGAATGCGCGACAGTCGTTGTGCAATATCCCGAAGGTGTGAAGAAGGGCCCGGTGGTCGCTTATCTGGGCGACGACGAGCGCTTCGACTATGTCTACAAATTCGTGACCGATGGTACCTTCGACCTGGACAATCCCCGGGCCCGCGAACATTTCTCGCTGCTCTCGTCAGGCACCCTTTACGTTGCCAAGTTCAATGGCAACGGCACAGGCCGCTGGCTGCCGGTGACCCACGCCAGTGTCGAAGCCGCGGCGGCGGGGCTGTTCGCCGACCAGGCGGATGTCTGCATTCGCACCCGCGAGGCGGCGGACGTCCTCGGCGCCACGCCGATGGATCGCCCGGAAGACGTGGAAGCACCGCATGATCCGGTGACCTTCGCCGGAACCGGCAAGGTCTTTGTGGTCTGCACCAACAACTCCAACCGCGGTGGTTCGGCCACGGCCGCCAATCGTCCGACGGGGACGGTCCGTTCGTCCGACCCCAATCCGGCAAATCCCCGGGCCAATAATCGGACCGGTCACATCATCCAGATCGACGAATCCCGGGACGATCACACCTC
>JAJFJE010000419.1 GCA_021774355.1 Alphaproteobacteria bacterium | reverse complement strand
GGCGAAGGCGGCCGGGAGGGTGGCGCCTCCACCGATTGTCCGGGATGCCGGGCAATCATGCCGGAAGCCGCAAGAAACGGGCCCTGTGCCACCAGGGCCGGGCACCGGATGGAGGCACCATGTCGCCCGACGACTTCAAGGCCTGGCGCAAGGCCATGGGATATTCGCAGGACCGCGCCGCAAACGCCCTGGGCCTGTCGCGAACCGCAGTCCAGAATTACGACACCGGCGTCCGCCGCGGCGATGGGGGGCGGTCGAGATCCCCAAGCATATCGCCTTGGCGTGCACCGCTCTTTACCACCGCCTGGATCCTTGGGCGCCGGCATGACGGCACGCGGCGAAGCCCCCCGGCCTTGGGGGCCTGCCGACCGGCGATCACGGTCGCGCCGGGCGGTGCCATCGCGCCGCAGCCGGCGCCGCCCATGGAAGGAGTCGGGCCCGCTGTCATCAATCGGTCACACCACAGGCACTAGGCTTGCGCAGGAACGAGCTTGAACGCAAGGTCGTGTGGTGGAGCGTGAGCGGCGGGGACGTGGCGATGACCAGTGACCAGGGTGACCTCGCGACCGGCACGCCGCGCGCCATCGATGCGTCGATGGCGGCGGTGGTCGCGGACCCCAACCGGATCGCGGTGATCGAACGCAGTATCGACCTGTCCGACCGGGCGCAGCTGACCAGCTATGGCGACGGCGCCCAGCGGTCGGTTGCCGCCTATGCCGACAAGATCCTGTCGCAGACCCGCAACCGCGACCTGGGCGATACCGGCAAGCTGCTGATCGACATCATCGAGAAGGCCAAGGGGCTCGATCCGGCAAGCCTGAAATCCGCGGGCTGGCTGGAACGGCTGTTCTCGACCGCACGGGCGCGGCTGGCACGCTTCACCGCCCAGTTTGACGACGTGGCCAGCCAGATCGACGCCGTCGTGATCCAGCTCGACGGTCACAAGGACCGGCTGAAGCGCGATATAGCCTTGCTCGACGACCTCCATGACGAGACGCGCAATTCGATCGGCGAACTCGAGGCCTTTATCGAGGCGGGCAAGCGCTTTGCCGCACAATACCGGGTCGGCGAACTGGTCCGGCTGAAAGGCGCCGCGGACGGCGTTGCCGGCGGCCATGACGGGCTGCTCGAAGCCCAGGCCTACCAGGATGCGGTGCAGGCCCTGGACCGGCTGGAAAAGCGGATCTTCTACCTGCAGCAGGCCCGTCAGATCGGCATCCAGCAATTGCCCCAGATCCGTATCGTCCAGGCCGGCGACGAGACCCTGATCGAGAATCTGCAGGCGACCGCTCAACTGACCATCCCGGTGTGGAAGCAGAAGATGATCATCCTGCTGGGCCTGACCCGGCAGAAACAGGCGCTCGACCTGCAGAAGACGGTCACCGACGCGACCAACGAGATGCTGCGTCAGGCCTCGCAGATGATGAAGGACCAGGCGATCGCCATCGAGCAGCAGGCGCAACGGGGCATCATCGACATCACCACCCTGGAACAGACCAATCGCGATCTGATCGAGACCATCGCCGGGGTGCTGAAAGTCCAGGCGGAGGGCCGGCAGAAGCGCGCCGATGCCGAACAGCGCCTGACCGCCATGACCGGCGAGTTGCAGCGCAGCCTGAGCGCGGCGAAGGTCTGACGCCATGCGCCGGTCCGTGCTCGGCCTCGCCGTCCTGCTGGCCGGCACCCTGTCGCTCGGGGCCTGCGACAACGCTGCGACTTTCGACTTCACCATCGTCTCCGGGTCCGAGAACGAGATCCTCGAGCCGGTCGTGATGGCCTTCTGCGCCGCGCAGAAGGTCGCCTGCCACATGTCCTATCTCGGCTCGCTCGATATCGGGCTCGGCCTGCGCCCTGGCCAGGAAGCGACCGTCGATGCCGTGTGGCCGGCTTCGAGCATCTGGATCGAGATGTTCGACAGCGGGCGCAAAGTCACCCATCTGCAATCCATCTCGCAGAATCCGGTGGTCCTGGGGGTGCGCAAGTCCAAGGCGCAGAGCCTGGGCTGGACGGCCGGGCCGGTGACCACGGCGGAAATCCTCAAGGCGGTGGACGGCGGCACCCTGCGCTTCCTGATGACCTCGGCGACCCAGTCGAATTCCGGGGCCAGTGCCTATCTCGCCATGCTCGCGGCGGCCCATGGCAAGGCGGTGCTGGAGGCCGGCGATCTCGACGATGCCGCAACCCTCGATCAGGTGGCCCGGCTGCTGCACGGGGTCGAACGCTCCTCCGGGTCGAGCGGCTGGCTCGCCCAGCTCTATCGCGACGGCACCCGCAAAGGTGCCGTCTACGACGCCATGTGGAACTATGAAGCGGTGATCAAGGAGACCAACGACGCCTTGCGCCGGGATGGCCACGAGCCCCTGTGGGCGGTCTATCCGGCCGAGGGCGTGGCGGTCGCCGATTCCCCCCTGGGCTTCGTCGCCCGCGGCCGCGGCCAGGAGGTCGAGGACTTCTTCATCGCCCTCCAGGCCTATCTGCTGTCCCCCGAGGCCCAGGCGCAGATCGCCGCCACCGGCCGGCGCATCGCCCTGGGCCGGGCCGCCCAGGCGCCGCCGGAACCGGACTGGAATTTCGACCCCGGCCGCCTGGCGACGGCCGTCCGGATGCCCGAGCCGGCGGTCATCCGCAAGGCCCTGACGCTCTATCAGGAGGCGTTGCGCCGGCCGTCCCTGACCGCCCTGTGCCTGGATTTCTCGGGCAGCATGGCAGGCGAAGGGGAAAGCGCCCTGCGCCAGGCGGTCAGTTTCCTGTTCTCCCCCGAACGGGCCGCCGAAGTGCTGGTGCAATGGTCGCCCAAGGACCGGATTTTCGTCCTGCCCTTCGATAATGAGGTGGAGGCCGTGTGGCGCGGCACCGGCTCGGGCGACGACCAGGCCCGCCTGCTGGGCCAGGTCCTGACCATGAGCGCCGGGGGCGGCACCGACATGTATGGCTGTGTCCGGCAGGCGACCGCGCTGATGGTGCCGTTCCTGGCCAGGGACGACTTCCTGCCGGCCATCGTGATCATGACCGACGGCCGCAGCGACGGCGACCCCGCGGGCTTTCTCCAGGCCCGGGCCGCCGATAACGGGCGCATCCCGATCTTCGGCATCACCTTTGGCGATGCCGATCGCAGCCAGCTCGAGACCTTGGCCGGCGCCACGGGCGCCCGGGTGTTCGACGGGACCAAGGATCTGACCGGCGCCTTCCGGTCCGCTCGCGGCTATAATTGACCGCCGGGCCGGGACCGATGCTGGGCAAGAACGGCAACTGGCTGATTGCGGGTGTGGCGGCGGCGCTGGCCATCCCCGTGCTGGTCTTCGGCCTCGCCCTGCCGCTGGCCCTGGCCCTGGGCCTTGGCGCGCTGGGCTTTGTCGGGCTGGTCTTCGTCCTGGCGCCGCGCCGGGTGTTCGAGGGCATCGACGTGTCCAGGGTGGCGCGCGGCCGGCTCGATCTTGCCCGCCAGGTGCTGACCGACGCCGAGCCCCGGATCAGCCGCCTGGACGAGGCGGCGGGGACGATCCGCTCGGCCGTGGTGAAGGCCCAGGTCGGGCGGCTGGCCAAGATCGCCCGGGCGATCATTGCCGGGGTCGAGCAGGATGCCAACCGGCTGGGCTCGGTCCAACGCTTCCTGACCTACTACCTGCCGGCGGCGTCCGACGTTGCCCAGGGCTATGGCGTGCTCGAGCGGCGCCGGCAGCCCGCTCCGGCCCGCCTGGCCCAGGCCGAGGCGGTGATCGCCAAGCTGGAGGACGCCTTCAGCCACTATGCCGACAGCCTGCTCGACGCCGATCTGGAAGGCCTGGACGTGGAGCTGCGCCTGGTCGAATCCGCCCTGAAGGACGATCTGGGGACCGGCCGATGAGCATCACCCGGCGCGGCTTGGGGATCGGCCTGATGGGGGCGAGCGCGGCGGCCACCGCCGGCTATGTCTATCTGCGGGACACGCCGTGGCTGCAGGCGCCGGCCGCCCTCGGCGGATTTATCGGCGGCGAAAAGAAGGCCTTTCTGGCCAATCCCCGGACCGTGGCTGCGCTCGCCCATGCCGGCTTTGCCGTCGACGGCCGCCAGGCCGGCTCGGTCGAGATGGTGCGGGCGCCCGAACTGCTGTCCCAGAACCCCGATTTCCTGTGGCCCTCGTCCTCGGTGATGGTCGAGATCGCGCGCCAGAGCAAACTCCCCCTGCGGCGTGCCCAGGTGATCCTGAATTCGCCCATCGTGGTCTATTCCTGGTCCAATGTGGTCGCCGGCCTGGCCACGGCCGGCCTGGTCGCCCGTTCGCCGGCGGGCTATGCCACGATCGACCTGCTGGCCTTTCTGAAAGCGGTGCTGGCCGATGCCAGTTGGGCCTCGATCGGGGTCGAAGCCTTGTTCGGCAAGGCCAGGATCGCCGCGACCGACCCCAACCTGTCGAATTCCGGCTTCATGTTCGCCGGACTGGTTGCCAATCTCCTGTCGGGCGATGTCGCGACGCCCGACAGCCTGGACAAGGTCGGCGGCGCGGTCGAGACCCTGTTCCGGCGGATGGGCTACAAGTCGCACTCGTCGGGCAGCCAGTTCGAGGACTATCTGGCGGGTGGGCCCGGCGCCTATCCCATGTCGGTCGGCTATGAGAGCCAATTGCTCGAATGGATCATTGCCGATCCGGCCCGGTGGAGCCGGGTCGGCCGCAGCGCCAGCCGGCCGGTCATCCTCTATCCCGTGCCCACGGTCTATTCGGCCCACCCCCTGCTGACCCTGAAGCCGGCCGCCGACGGCCTGGTCGACGCCCTGATGAGCGTACCGCTGCAGACCATCGCCTGGGCCGAGCATGGCTTCCGCGGGCCCCTTGGGGCCCCGGGGGCGGGTGCCCATCCCGAGGTCGCCGCGATGGTGCCGGAACATCTGGACGCCATCGCGCCAATGCCCGAAGCGGCCGTCATGCTGGCCCTGCTGGAGCGCCTGGCCGCCTGAGCCGCGTGTCCCGGGGCGGTCCCTGCGGCGCCGATTTGCTGCGGCTGCGGCATCTTGGGGCTTGCCTCGTTTCACCGAAATAATCACACTGATGCAATCAAGAAGATTGTTGCGCCAGTATCTGTGATGAGTGGTGGCCTGCGGTTGCCCGGTATCCGTATAGCGGGTATTCGGGGGGCATCGTGGACCATTGGCGTGGCCGGTTACGGGCCGGCCGGCGGATAGGGCGACGACCCTGGGGCGTCGCGGCGGTGGGGCGGGACATGGTGGGCTGCACGGCACAGCTTGTGTTGAACCACTTGGTGGTTCAGGCGACCGGTCCCCGGTCTGCCCGCCTGTGCCGGCTCGTGGTGACCGGGCCTGACGGCAACGCCCTGTTCGCCTTCGACAGCGGGGCTGGAACGCCCCCCGGCGGGGCCCTTGGACTGGCCGCGGCAGGGCGGTCCTTCGCCCGGCAGGATGTGGTCTGCACCCTGACCAGTGCCTGGATCGGCGACCTTCGCCTGTTGTCCCGGCTTCATGGCGGCGGCCTGCAGGTGACCGTTCAATTCGAGCAACAGGTCGAAACGCTTTCGCTTGCCGTGGGCCCGACCGGGCTCGACGGGATTGCGGCCCTTCCCCCAGCGGCATTGCGCAAGCTCGGCGAGGACGCATTCTGGGCCGGGCTGGTGGCGGCGCTCGGCGCCGGCCGGGTCCTTGCAGTCGAGACCGGCGCGGTCCATGTGGACTATGCCTATCGCGCCGATGATGTCCTGTTCCTCAGTGGCCGGCTGCCGAATTTTGCCGGTCTCGACGTCTATGTCCTGACCGATGGCGCAGCCCATGTTGCCCGTGGCAGCGAGGCGATCGGCCAGCCTCGCCCCGATATCGGCGAACCGCCGCGGGGCGGGGGACCGGGAGCGCCCGCAACCGACACCCATGGCTTCAGCGTGGTCCTGCCCATGTGGGAGGGCGGCGGCGCGGTCACGATCGGCATTCTGAAGGGCGGCGTGTTCCACACCGTATTCCGCCGGCCGCTTGCCCTGGCGGCCAGCCGCGACGCGATTTTCCCCCTGGTCCTGGCGGCGCACCAGGCGTCGGCCGTGCCCCTGGCGCGGATCACCCGGATGATCGCGCCTTTCCTCGAGGCCGGGGGCGGGGACGGCGGCTATGAGGTGCGCCGCCGGGCGCGGCCCGATGCGGCCGTGCCGGCCGTGTCGGTGGTCATCCCCTTCTACCGGGAGTGGCGCTTCCTCTATGCCATCTTGGCCATGGCCCGGAACGCCCCGCGCGACTGGGAATGGGTACTTGTCTGCGACGATCCCGATATCGCGCGCTATATGGGGCCGCTGATCGCCGGCAGCCCGGAGGGCCTGCGCGACCGCCTGACCTTCATCGTGGTGCGGGGCAATCTCGGCTATGGCGGCGCCAATAATGTCGGCGTGCAGGAGGCCCGGTCGGCCGCCGTCCTGCTGATGAATTCCGACATCTGGCTGGCCGATTTCCGCTGCGTCGAACGGGCGCTGGCGGCGCTTGCTGCCGGCGACTATGCCCTGCTGGGCTTCACCTTGCTGTTCGAGGACGGCACGGTCCAGCATGACGGCCTGGCCTTCCGCCGGTCCGCCGCCTTTGACGGCCGCTACCTGGCGCAGCATCCCGGCAAGGGACTGCCGCCGGAGGATCTTCCGCCCGGGGGCGAGATCGTTCCGGCGGGGGCGGTGACCGGCGCGCTGATGCTGCTGGCGCGGCAGCTCTTCCTCGCCCTCGGCGGGTTCGACAAGCGATATGTCGGGGGGGATTTCGAGGATGCGGATTTATGCCTGGCCGTGGCGGGGCGCGGCCAGCGCATCGGCCTGGTGCGCAGCCGCTCGGCCTTCCACCTGGAACGCCAGTCGATCCGCCGGGACGCTGCCAACGACCTGGCCTTCGCCCGCACCCTGGTCAATTGCGAGCGGTTCAATGCGCGCTGGGCGGCCGAACTCGACATGACGGCACCGCGCCCCGCAGTGGGAGGCGCGCCATGCCCCGCCTGATGCTCATCGCCCATGGCCATCCCGAGCTTAGCCATGGCGGCGCCGAACGGGCCTGCTACGCCATTCACAGCCTGGTCCGCAAGGGCGGCCTGCCCGGCTGGGACAGTGTCCATGTCGCCCGGGCGACGCCGCGCCAGATCGGCCATGACGGCGCCTTCGGCGCCTTCCGGGGCCGGCCCGACGAGATCATCGTCTGCCCGCCCGAGGTCGACCATTTCTTCCAGGCCTCGTGCAATCTCGCGCGGCTGTACGAACAGCTGGACGCCCTGGTCGACCGGTTCCGGCCCGACCTGGTGCATATCCACCACTTCACCTATTGGGGGATCGAACTGTTCGAATATTTCGCCGCCCGGGGCATCCCGTTCCTGGTGACGCTGCACGAATACATGGCCATCTGCCACCGCTACGGCCAGATGCTGAAGACCGACGGCCAGTTGTGCCAGGTGTCGTCGCCCGCCGAATGCGCCCAGTGCTTCCCCGAACTGACCGCGGGCTTGTTCTTCCTGCGCGACCGGATGTTC
>JAJFJE010000418.1 GCA_021774355.1 Alphaproteobacteria bacterium | reverse complement strand
GGGCTGCGTGCTCGATCTGGGTCCAGTGGCCGCAGCGGCCGAACATGTGCAGTTCCGCATCGGAAATCAGATCGAAGAATCGCGTCGCGTTGCTGGGCGGGATAACCCGGTCCTCGCGGCCGTGAACGATCAGCGTCTTGTGCGGCAGGGCGCGGATCTGGTCCTCGGGTGTCGCCAGGCCGCGAATGCCGTCCTGCCGCGGTGCCGGGAACATCGCCGCAAAGGCTTCCTGGACGCCTTCGCGGGCCGCCGCCTTGTAACGCAGTTCGGCCAGTTCGTCGGTGACCCGGCTGCGGTCATAGGCAAACACCTCGAGCAGCTTCTTCATGTTCTCGAGCGAGGGCTCGTAGCCCCAGGCCATGTCCAAGCCGGGGGTCAGCTCGAAGTCGATGCCGGCCGCGCCCATCAGCACCAGGCGGCGAACCCGGTCGGGATGTTCGGCGGCGATCGACAGGGCCAGGGCGCCGCCGAAGGAATTGCCGACCAGATCGACCTTGTCGAGCCCAAGCTGGTCGAGCACGCCGATCAGGTGGCGCCGCCACAGGGCCTTTGAATAAGGCTCGCCGACGGCCCGGCCGCTGTAACCGAAGCCGATGATATCAGCCGCAATAACGCGGAATCGTTCGGCCAGAACCGGCATGTTGAGGCGCCAGTTCGCCCAGGCGGTGACCCCCGGGCCCGAGCCGTGGATCATCACCACAGGCTCGCCCTCGCCCATGTCGTGGTAATTTGTGGTGATCCCTGCCGCGACCATGGTCTTGCCGATTTCGGGATTACTCATCGTACGACTCCGTCAAATGAAGCGGACCGGGCCGCCTGGCAGCCCGGTCCATGGTGGGAAACTCACGATTACGGACGCAAAAGCATCTTCAGCGCATTGTCACGCTTCTCGTGGAAGGTGGCAAAGGCCTGATCGATGGCGTCGAGCTTGAAGCTGTGGGAAAACAGCCGGGCTGGGTCGACGACACCCGTCTCGATCAGCCGCATCGCCTCGAACATATAGGGCCGGGCGTTGGCGAAGCCGTTCATGTGGAGGCTGATATCGCGCAGGAAGACGTCGGCCAGGTTGAGATTGAAGGTCTGGTCGCAGAACACGCCGAGGGCGGCCACGGTGCCGCCGGGGCGGACCAGGTCGAGCGCCAACTGCAGCGATTCCGGATAGCCGACCATCTCGATGACTTTGTCGAAGCCGCGGCCGCCGGTCTCGGCCAGGGCCGTCGCCTTGAAGCCCTCCTGGTCGATGTCGACGGCGGTGGCCCCCAGCTTCGACACGAAATCGAGGCGGTGCTTGACCCGGTCGAGCACCACGATCCGCCCGGGCCCGCGGGTCAGGGCGATGTCCAGGGCCATCAGGCCGGTGGGACCGGCGCCGACCACCGCCACCGTCTCGCCGCTCTGGATGTCGGCTAGCTTGTTCGCGATGACCGCGGTGGGCAGGTTGCACGACAGGGTGAGCGCCGCTTCATCGGAGATATCATCGGGCACGATGCTGACATGGCCGTCGGCGTGGGGCAGCACCAGGGCCTCGGCATGGGTGCCGTTCAAGCTGCCGAACGGAACGCCGAAGCCGTAGACGGCCTTGTTGGTGGTCTCGCAATGGGCCGTCTGCCCGACATTGCACATGTGGCATTCGCCGCACGAGCAGGAATAGGCCATGGTCACCCGGTCGCCCTTCTTGAACCGGCCCACACTGGAACCGACCGCGACCACCCGGCCGACCAGCTCGTGGCCGGTCTGGGACTTGCCCCTTTCCATCAGGGGATCGAGAGCGCCTCGATAGAGATGGAGGTCCGAGCCACAGATCGACGTGGCAATGGTCTCGACCAGAATGCCATGGGGCACGGCCAGCCGGGCGTCGTCGATGGTGGTACAGCGAATCTCCTTGGGGCCGTAATAGACCGCGGCTTTCATCCCCGTTTCTCCCTTGGCTGGCTTGTTATCGTTTTTTGAGGGGGTGTTGGTACGGGGGACCGCCAAAGGCAGCCGCCCCGCACCTCCACCGTCGGCGCCCGCCCGATCGGCCACCGGCAGTCCGTCCCGGGAGGACGGCAGCCCCCCGGGGAAATCTGCGCCGGCGGGCCGCGGCCCGCCGGCGGTATCAGCCCAGCTTGACGCTGACCAGAAGCGCCTTGACCCGCGCCTTGGCCGCCGCCGCAGCGGCGGTGCCATCCGGCAGGGCCGCGCAATAGGCATCGATCGCCCGCTCGGCGAGCGGCATCCACTTGGCCACCCAGCCACGCATCAGCGCCTCGTTGCCGTCCTGGGTCAGGGACATCTCGACCAGGGCGGCAATCCAGCGGCGATGACGCTCGGCATCACGCATCTGCGCCTGGGAGAGCAGCCCGTAGAGCGTATCGTCCTGGTGACGTGCAGCATCGCCCAGGGCGCCCATCAGGGTCTCCTCGATGGCCGGCTTGGCGACCAGTTCGAGCGCCACGAAGGCCTCGGCCCAGTCCCAGGTCACCAGGACCTTCTCCATCAGCTCGCGGAAGCCCTGCCAGACGGCATCGTCTTCCCAGCTCGCCCGCTCGGTGGTGCCGAAGCCGGCCTTCGGATGGGTCTTGGCCAGTTCCGCGGTGCGATAGCTGGTGTGGGTCACCCAGCGCAGCGCGTCGGCCGCCTGGAAATAGTGGCAGGTGGTGATGGTGCTGGACGGCGCCATCTGGGCGACATAGGCCGAGGCCATCTGCACCGTGTGATACAGGTAGCGCGCCGGGGTATAGAGGCGCTGGAGCTGGGCGACCCATCCGGCATCCAGGGCGACATCGTGTTCGCGGTCGCTGAACTGGTCGAGCAGCCCGTTGACGTAGTTCTCCTGACCGTCCTGCAGCAGGTTGTAGGTCCGGTAGATCATCTCGTCGGGATCGCGGAAGCTGTCCCAGTCGGGATGCTTCAGCGGGCTCTCATTGCAATATTTCCGGTACCACTCATTGAGCGGCAGGTTGCGGTCCAGCTCCCACGGACAGTCCGGATTGTCCCGCCGGTAATGAAGGTTGGTCGAAACG
The DNA here is from genome assembly GCA_021774355.1 of Alphaproteobacteria bacterium. Taxonomy (GTDB): domain Bacteria; phylum Pseudomonadota; class Alphaproteobacteria; order Zavarziniales; family Zavarziniaceae; genus JAJFJE01. Next base: position 1,218 of record JAJFJE010000418.1, on the reverse strand, counting down.
ATCTCGTATTCGCTGGGCCGCTTGCGGCGCCCGGCAAGATAGGCCCAGGTCTTCAGGGGTTTCAACATTTCAGGGGCGTCTGACATGGCCGTGCCCTTTCTAATTTTCGTTAAACGTGCTTGTTGAAATAGAACCGGATCCTGTCCTCATCGGTATCGATGTTGCCGGAGAAGGAACCGAGGTTGATTTCCAACTCGCGCATCTGGAAGGGCCGCCCGAGCGCCTCTTCCATCGAGCTGCGGGTCAGGATGCATTCGTCGTCACACTCGATCCGGATATAGGCCGAGCGGTCGTCGACATGGATTTCCTTGCCGGGATTGTCCTGCTCCACGGCCTCGAGCACGGCGCGGGCGATCTCCCCGGCCCGCAGAATGGGGCCAACCCGGTTGTTGTGGGTCCGATTGCCAGGATTCGTTGTACTCATCGCGTTCCATCCCTTCATGGCGCCGTCGCTGCCGGGCGTTCCGCCCTGATGACGACTTGAGTTTCGTCAGGTGTGTGAACGGGCGGGTTCCAGGCCCTCGACGTTCACATATACGTCCTCGCCTTCGATCTGCACCGGGTATTCCGTGATATGGCAATCGGTCGGGTTCAACCCCTTGCCGCTCTCCATGTCGAACTGCCAGAGATGGGCGCGGCAGGTCAGCACGCCGTCCTTGAAGCTGCCTTCGACCAGGGCAATGTCCTGGTGCGGGCACATCGCCTGAAAGGCTTTGACCCGTCCGCCCTCAAGCCCCAGGATCAGCACTTCGACGCCGTCGGTGGTCTCGAAGACCTCCATCTCGCCTTCCCAGACGTCATCGAGCGAACAGATTTTTTCGAATGCCATGATTTGGTTAACCCCGGACTGCGCAAGCATCGACTTGCGGCCTGACCCTTAGATGTCGGAAAAGATGACGTCGACGGCTTCGGTCGGCAACAGGCCGATTTCCTTCAGCCGCATGGAACGCGGATAGACTTCACCCGTGGAGTGACGCCGGACACGCAGGATCTTGCCCGGGCGCGGCGCCACCCGGCGGTTGATCGAGTGTTCGGCGCAGGCGCTCGCGACCTCGTCCATGGTGGCGTCGTCGTCGACCACCACCAATTGCATCACGAAGTCACCCTCGAAATTCGATGTAATTGGAAACATTGCCATAATCAGATCCTCCCGCGTGACGCGCCCGGCGTTGACCCCGTCCCGATTGCGCGCCGCATCCTCGACGAATTGGCGGTGCG
>JAJFJE010000417.1 GCA_021774355.1 Alphaproteobacteria bacterium | reverse complement strand
ATGCGATAGCCGCGCCCCTCGTCGACCAGGAAGATGCGGCTGGCCGCCGGGTCGTTGACATACCAGTCGACCGGCACGACCGTCCACAGGACGATCATCGCCGCAAAGGTGGCCCAGCCCAGGGCCAATGTCGCGCGGCGCAGATCGGCAGGCGTGGCGCGGGCCAGGGCGAGCAGCGCTGCCACGGCAAAATAATACGAGAAGGGCAGGACCTTGACCGTGGTGGCAATGGCATCGACCAGGCCGTTGCCCAGCTCGATCATGGATATCAGGGGCGTCACCCCGACCACATAGGCCAGCAAGGCGACGAACAGCGGTGCCGCCGGCAGATGAAGCCGCCACAAGCCGTAGACGGTCAGCGGCAGGCACAGCATGGGCCATGCCTTGGACAGGGCATAAAGCGGGCCGATGTCGATCAGATAATGGAAGACCTGTCCGAACATCGGCAGGGCGAGCAGCAGCGCGGCGGTCAGCCCGGCCCGGCCCGGCGCCTGTTCCGCGCTGCGCCGCCGGGTTCCGGCGTGATCGGAAAAGGGGTCGAGCCGGCGGCCGGGCCGGCCGCCCAGACCGCTGCCCGCGGTCACGGGGCGGAGGCTCCGCGGTCGTGGCGGCCGGCCGCGGGCCGCAGCCGCGCCTTCAGGGCAAGGCCGAGCAGGGGCAGGGACTCGATGAAGACCCGCCGGGCGTGGCGGCGCGGGGCGAGGGCCAGCCGCCACAGCCATTCCAGCCCAAGGCGCCGGAAGATCAGCGGTGCCCGCTTGACCTGGCCGGTGACGAAAAGCAGCGAACTGCCGATGCACAGGCCGGTGCCGGTGGCCTGGCCGTTGTCATGGATCCGGCGGGCCAGGATCTCGGATTGGGGCGCGCCGACCGCCAGGAAGACGTAGCGCGCCGGATGGGCGAGCACGAAGTCGATGCAGCGGGCGACCTCCGCGGGCTGGCCGATGAAGCCCATCGGCGGGTCGTGGATGGCCAGCGCGGTCAGGCCGAACTTGGCGGTCAGCGCCTGGCCCAGGGCCGCCCCGCCGCCGATCACCGTGATGCGGTCCGCCGGCTTGATATGGCTGGCGAACAGCCGGACGGTGGTGTCGCTGCCGGTGGCGTGGGGCAGGGTGCGGCCGAACAGGACCCGGGCGAGAAGGCGCAGAACCTGACTGTCGCACAGCCGCAGCCAGGCCTCGGCATAGCCGTCCTGAAAGCCGCGATCGCCCCGGTTCAGGCGGACGACATGCTGGGCATTGGGGGTGACGACATAGGCGAAGGGCAAAGCCGGGTCGCGCTGGGCCACGCAGTCCGCCGCGGCCACCGTATCGACCATCGACAGTGCAACGCCGAGAAACCATTCGGTGGCGACCGGCACCGTCATAGGTTGGGCGTCTGCTGCAGGTTGATGGTGTACTGGAACGACCGCTCGAAGGGCAGGACGCCGTCGATGAAGCGCTCGATCCAGAGATTGACCTCGGCGATTTCGCTGCGCGGAACGAAGATGATATCGCCCGCCACCACGGGCACGTCGGCGGTCGGATCGGCCGTCTCCAGGAAGTTCTGGACATCGACGGTACGCAGCATCGGCCGGTTTTCCGGATTGCGCCGGATGATGATGACTTCATCGACCCGGCCCTCGCTGTTGAAGCCGCCGGCGAGCAGAACGGCTTCGAGGACCCCGAGCTGGCCGCCCATCAGATAGGGGCCGGGGCGGACCACGGCGCCGCCGACATAGACCTTGGCCGACTTGGCCTCGACCAGGGACACGGTGACCATCGGGTTGCGCAGGATTTTGCGCGCGGCCACCGCCAGCTTGCCTTCGATTTCAGTGGCGGTCAGTCCCTGAATCTGGACCTGCCCGGCGGCCTTCAGGCCGACCGTGCCGTCCGGTGCGATGTTGACCTCCTCGTCCATTTCCGGGGTCAGCAGATAATGCACCGCGATGCGGTCGCCGGCATTGTAGCGATAGGCCGGCAGGGCCCCGGTCCAGGCGGCAAAGCCGGCGGGATTGGTTTCCACCGGGCTGAGCTCATGGGTGGTACAGGCGGTCCCGGCAAGCAGCACCAGGAGCAGGCCGACAAGGCGGGTCAGAGCCATCGCATGATACTCGCAGGAATGTAGAAGCGGCGCCCGGTCATGACGAATCCGAGCAGGTCGCCGCCGGCGGAGAGCAGGGTCTCGGTCAGTTGTTCGGCGGCCGGGGCCCGGGTCTGGCCGGCGCGCAGGACCACGATGTTGGCGTCCGCCAGGGGGCCGAGGCGGCGCCCCAGGGGATTGGCGAAGAACGGTGGGGCGATGATCAGGACGACATCGAAATTGTGCCGCAACTGGGCGAAATATTGTTCCAGAACGTCATAGGGCGTGCGCAGGCTGCCCAGGGGCGCCTGGGGGGCGTCGGCGGTCACCCAGAGGTGGGGAATCAGGGTTGCCTTGACGCTGGCCCCGGCGGTATCCGCCGCCAGGCCATCGGCTTCGCCGGCGCTGCCGCCGATGCTGCTCAACTGGCCGCGGCCGCTCCCGGTCAGGTCAACGATCAGGGTTTCGAGGCCGCGGTTCAACGCCAATTCCCGGCCCAAGGCCTGGACCAGCCCGAGCTGGCCGTCATCCGGCGAGACCGAGACGAATTGCAGCAGTTCCAGCGGGGCGCCGTCGACCTCCACGTCCTGCAGGGTGGCGGCCAGGGCGATCAGCTCCAACTGGGCGGCCGGTGTCTGGAATTCGCCGGGCGCTTCGGCAAAGGCGCCCAGGCTGCGCAGGCGCAGATGCCGCTCCGCCGCCTTGGGGACGAGGTAGGACTGGCGCAGCCAACTGGCCAGGAAGCCGGCGGCCCCGCCCAGCAGCAGGCCGCCGAACAGGCCGGCGACCAGGAAGGCGAGGCGCATGCTGGAGCCTTCGACGGGCGGGCTGGGCCATTGGACCACCCGCACGTTGGAGGCCCGGGTTTTTGCCGATTCTTCCTCGATGCGGGCGGCTTCCGAACGGGTGGCATATTCCCGATAGATGCCGTCCATCACCGAACGGGTCCGTTCCAGGTCGCGCAACTGCCCGTCGGCGACCAGCAGGTCATCGAGGCGCTTGCGCGAGACGGCACCCTGCCGGGCAAGCTCCTCGAGCTGCTGGTCCAGGGCGTCCGCTTCGATCTTCAGGGCCAGCAGGTGATTGGTCAGGAAGTCGAGCGCGGGGTTGCGGATCTTGCGGTAGATATCGAACCACGGCTGGTCGCCGCCCTTCATCGCCTTGCGCACGGTTTCGATCTGGCGGTCGATGTCCCGGATCAGGGGATAGTCCGGGGCATAATTGGCCGCCAGCCGGTCACGCTCGAGCTTGAGCTTCAGCAAGACGTTGCGGTCGTCGTCGTTCTGCGCCTGGTTGGTCTGCTCGGCAAAATCGAACACGGTGTCGGGCAGGGCCGCCAGGCGATGTTCGGCGGTGGCGATCTCGGCCAGGACCGCGGCCCGGCGTTCCGCGGTCTGACGCTGGCGCTGCACCACCACGTCGGCCTGGTTGGTGGCGAGAAGAATGTCCTGGGCCGTGTCGACGATGCCGTAGCCGCTCTTGACCGTGCGGATCTGTTCCTCGATGCCGCGCAACTGGTCCTGGAAGCGCTCGGCCTCGGTGGTCAGGAAGGGCGAGCTGGGATTTTCGAAGATCGCCCTGCGCCGCTCCAGATAGGCCTTGACCAGGGCGGTCAGGGCCTGGGCCGCCACCTGCGGGTCCTTGTCCTCGAAGGCCACCCGGACGACGTTCGAGCCGGCCTCGACACTGGCCCTCAGGCGCTTGGAAAAGCGGTCGATCGCCGCCTGCCGGCGTTCCTCGCCCTGCACGGGCGGCAGCAGGCCGAGCAGCCGGCGATTGTCGAGTTCGGGAAACAGCACGGGCACGCCGACGGCTTCGAGCGCCGTCTCGATCACCTCGTCCGAACGCAGGATGCGCAATTCGCCTTCGACCGCCTTCAGGCCCTCGACGGACAGCACCGCGGGGCCATTCGAGGTCACCGCCTGGTCGCCCGATTGTTCGCGGGTGACCAGGACCAGCAACAGGCTCTCGGCACTATATTGCTTGTGGTCGACCACGGCCGCGACAAGGCCGACGGCCGCCGGGATCAGGGCCACGGCAAGAATCAGGCGCAGATTGGCAAAGGTCAGGATGGCCAGGTCGCGAATGGTGTAGGAGGAGGCAAGCGGTGCCGCCGGCCCGAGGCTGCGGCGGCGTTGACGGAGCTGCCGCTGTGCTGGTGCTGCCGCACCGTCATCCAACTCGGTCATACGCGAATCTGCCCTGCCCCCGACGTATTTGCGACCCGCCGCCGATGGTCCCGGAATCGGCGGACCCCTGGTCGCCGGCCATCTTGCCCGGATTGCGCGATCGCGGTCCAGGCGGATTCCCGGCCCCCCGAGGCTGCCACGCCAATCCCGGCTTGTACTTGGTGACTGTGCTCGTTATGCAACGCAGCGAAAGTTCGGGGCATTATCGTGGCGGCAGATCAAGCGCAGGAGCAGATCGGGGAGGGCGGCGGCGCACCCGGCCCCCAGGCGGCCTATCAAGCCCTGGTCGCGCGCGCCGTCGTGACACCCGATCCGGCCCAGCGGCTGGCGGTGGAGAAACTGGAAATTCTTCACCGCCGTCTGGCGCGCTGGCGCCCGGACCAGCAAAAGGGCGGCCTCCTGGCCCGCCTCGGCCTGGGCCGCAGCCGCGAGGAGCCGCCGCAGGGCCTCTATATCTATGGTGCCGTGGGGCGGGGCAAATCCATGCTCATGGACCTGTTCTTCAAAGGGGCGCCGGTGACGCGCAAGCGCCGGGTCCATTTCCACGCCTTCATGCAGGACGTTCACCGGGCGATTTTCGGCCATCGCCAGATGGTCCTGACCCAGGGGGCCGGGCGGGTCGGGGCCGATCCCATCCCGGTGGTCGCCCGGCAGATCGCCGCCGAGGCGGCGCTGCTCTGCTTCGACGAATTCCAGGTCACCGACGTCGCCGACGCCATGATCCTGGGGCGCCTGTTCACCGCCTTATGGGGCGCCGGCGTGGTCGTCGTGGCGACCTCGAACCGCCCGCCCCGCGATCTCTATCAGGACGGCCTGAACCGGCCCCTGTTCCTGCCCTTCATCGCCCTGCTGGAAGACACCTTGGATGTCCTGCATCTCGACGGCGCCCAGGATTGGCGCATGGCCCGGCTGGCCGGCCGGCCGGTTTATTTTTCGCCGCTTGGGCGCGACGCGACGGCCGCGCTGGACGAGGTCTTCCTCGATCTGACGCGGGGCAGCACTGCACCAGCCGACGTGCTGACGGTCCTGGGCCACCCGGTGACCATTCCGCGCGCCGCCTACGGCGTCGCGCGGGCGGCCTTCGGCGACTTGTGCGGGATGCCGCTGGGCCCCGCCGACTTCCTGGCGGTGGCCCGCGCCTATCATACCCTGGTGCTCGACGACGTGCCCCGGCTGGGGCCGGAAAACCGCAATGAAGCCAAGCGCTTCGTCACTCTTGTCGATGCCCTTTACGAGGCCCGCGTGAAGCTGGTGGTGGCGGCTGCGGCGCCGCCCGATGCGCTCTATCCCGATGGCGACGGCGCCTTCGAGTTCCAGCGCACCGCAAGCCGCCTGCACGAGATGCAATCGGCCGACTACCTGGCCAGCGGCCATGGCGGGGCCTGAGCCGGGCCGCCGCGGCCGGTCGCCGGCGCCGGCCGTCGGGCTTGACCCCTCGGGCGCACGGTGCGATCACCGAAAAAGGCTCCGCTGTGAGGGCCGTGCAACATGGGGGGAGTACACCGATGATGCGGACAATGGCTTGGGTATTCGCTGCAGCCTTTCTGCTGGTTGGCATCCTGGGGTTCGTTCCGGGGCTGTCGACCGCAGCTGGGGACGGGGCCGGGAACGAGGGACACGTCCTGCTGCTCGGCCTGTTCCAGATCAACATGCTCCATAATGTCTTCCATCTCGTTTCGGCAGCCCTGGCGGCGCTCGCGGCGCTGACCTCGACAGCGATGTCGCGGCTCTATTTCATCGTCATCGGTGTCGGCTATACCGCGGTCACCGCCCTGGCCCTGGCCACCGGCGGCTCGATCCTGGGCATGACTCATATGAATATGGCGGACAATCTGGCGCATTTGGCGCTCGGCCTTGCGGCGCTGGCGATCGCCTTCATCCTGCCCGCCCGGCTCTCCGTGCAGGCCTGATTGCGGCGAAAACGACGGGCGGCACCCGCATCGCATGCAGATGCCGCCCGTTGCACTGCACCACGTTTCTTGCTCGCCGCCGAAGAACGCGCTAAGCAATCGCCCACCGAACTATTTTCGTAAGTAAGGGGGCTTCGACATGGCGCGCAACAAAATCGCTCTCATCGGCGGTGGTCAGATCGGGGGCACCTTGGCGCTCCTGGCCGGCCTGAAGGAACTCGGCGATGTCGTGATCTTCGACATCGTCGACGGCGTGCCCCAGGGCAAGGCCCTCGACATTGCCCAGGCCTCGCCGGTCCTCGGCTTCGATTCAGCCCTCTCCGGCGGCTCCGACTATTCCGTGATTGCCGGTGCCGACGTGGTCATCGTGACGGCGGGCGTCCCGCGCAAGCCGGGCATGAGCCGCGACGACCTGCTGGCGGTCAATGCCAAGGTAATGGCCGCGGCAGGCGCGGGGATCCGGCAATATTGCCCGGACGCCTTCGTGATCTGCATCACCAACCCGCTGGACGCCATGGTCTGGGCCCTGCGCCAGGCCTCGGGCCTGCCGCCGACCATGGTGGTGGGCATGGCCGGCGTGCTCGACTCGGCGCGCTTCCGCTATTTCCTGGCCGACGAGTTCAAGGTCTCGGTCGAGGACGTCACGGCCTTCGTGCTGGGCGGCCACGGCGACACCATGGTGCCGCTGACCCGCTATTCGACGGTCGCCGGCATCCCGCTGCCCGACCTGGTCAAGATGGGCTGGACCACTGCGGAACGGCTGGACCAGATCGTCGATCGGACCCGCAATGGCGGGGCCGAGATCGTCGGCCTGCTCAAGACCGGCTCGGCCTTCTATGCCCCGGCCGCCTCGGCGATCGAGATGGCCGACAGCTACCTCAAGGACAAGAAGCGGATCCTGCCCTGCGCGGCCTATCTCGACGGCCAGTACGGGGTAACCGGTCTTTATGTCGGCGTGCCCGCGGTCATCGGCGCCAAGGGGGTCGAGCGGGTGGTCGAGATCGAGCTGGATGCCGCGGAAAAGGACGGCTTCCAGAAATCGGTGAAC
>JAJFJE010000416.1 GCA_021774355.1 Alphaproteobacteria bacterium | reverse complement strand
ACCTGCTGGGCATGCCGACCCAGGTGGTCATCGGAACCTCCCTGTTCCAGGTCATCTTCGTTACGGCGGCCGTTACCTTCCTGCAGGCCGTGAACAACCATTCGGTCGACGTCGTGCTGGCCCTGTGCCTGCTCGCCGGATCGGTCATCGGGGCCCAGTTCGGGGCGCGGGTGTCGCTGCGCCTGCGCGGCGACCAACTGCGCCTCCTGCTTGCGGCCCTGGTCCTCGCCATGGGCTTGCGCCTGGCCTATGACCTGCTGGTCCGGCCGGCCGAGTTCTACTCGTTGGTGACCATGGGGGGCGGGCAATGAGGCGCCTGGCGGCAGCCCTGGTGGTGCTTCTGGCGCTGGCGCCGGGCGCCCGCGCCGATAGCCTGATGTCGGATATCTCGAACCGCATCATCGCCATCACCTCGAGCTTTACCGGCACCTCCATCCTGGTGTTCGGGGCCGTGGTTCCCGATGGTCCTGGCAAACGCGATGTGGTGGTCGTTCTCCGGGGTCCCGACCAGGCCGTGCGGCTGCACCGCAAGGAGCGCTTCGCCGGCATCTGGATGAACGGCGTGACCGAAAGCTTCGACGACGTTCCGGCATTTTTCGCGGTCGCCACCACCCGCCCCCTGGCCGTCCTGGGCGCCGATTCGGCGCTCGGCCGGCACCAGATAGGCGCCACCCGGCTGCGCCAGACACCGCGCGGCGCCGATACCCAGCCGGCCGAACAGGCGGACGAATTCCGCCAGGCCCAGATCCGCCTGAAGGAACGCGCCGGACTCTACCCGACGGCGCCGAACCAGGTCACCTTCATCGGCACCAGCCTGTTCCGCGCGGCATTCCAGATCCCCTCCAACGTGCCGATCGGCAACTACCGGGCCGAGATCTACCTGTTCCGGGACGGCGACCTGATCGGCGCCCAGAGTTCGGCCCTGTTCGTCGACAAGATCGGTCTCGAACGCTGGGTCTACAGCTTCGCGACCCAATCGCCCGCGCTTTACGGGCTCGCCGCGATCATCATCGCCCTGGCGATCGGCTGGCTGGCCGGCGCCCTGTTCCGGCCCAAGACCTGAGCGGTCGCGTCGCGCGCCGGCCACGCGGGCGAAGCCGGAGGACCTCCGGCGGCGAAAATCCGCGGGACGGCTTGGTGGGAACGGGGCGGCGAAGCCGCGCCATATTCACGACGATTTCGCGGTCGGCGCGGACGGCGCGCACCGGTTCCCGCGTTCCCGTCATCAACCCGCTTTGTGCGCCATCGCGGCGGTATCGGGTTGGTCCATGGGTCGTTCGGGGGTCGGCTCCTTCGTCGGGTCCGCAGGCACCACGGCGACTTCGGCACCGGGAAAAAATCGTCTGTAGAATTCGGGAAATTTTCCCAGTATTATTTCCTGGTCTTCAGCCGACATCTCGCGGGTATGCCGGGCGGGCCGGCCAACATTCTTGTTGCGGACCGCGTTGTCGGTCGACGTCACGCGATCGAATATTTCGAGACACCGTTGAGGAGGGAGGCTTTGGTTCAGTTGCTGCAATATTGAACGCATGCTTCGTTCCGGCGTGAACGCCGTATCCTCGTATTTCAGGATTAAGGCGCCCGGTGTATCAGCCCAATCCATCGTATAGCTGAGATTACGCCCGAGATGGGCCAGCAACTCCTCCGTGGTGTCAAGTTGACTTCCGCGCCGCTGGCGCCCCAAATCTTTGAGACGTTGAACGACATCACGCATCGACAGCGCCAAATCTCGCGGATCACGTATAGAAATCTGCACCTTCGCCCGCCCCGCCGCGATGATCGGTTCGATCGGAAAGGGTTTGCGGCCCCGTCCAGGACCATGATGTGTTCGAAACGTAACAATCTGGTCGAGCGGAACGGCCGCGTCGATGGCGGCAACGACATCCGGGTTCCAATTGCGGATGGTATTTACCCGTCCTGCATGTCCCAGGACATCCTGCCGCGCCTCGGCGGACAGGGCGATATGCTCATGGCCACATTCTTCGACCAGGGCCCTGCTGAGATTATAGGCAAGCGTCGATCCCGACTTCTTCGCACCGTAGCAAATATAGATCATGGGATTCGCCCCCCATTGGCGCAAATCCGCATGCGCGCTGCCCCCCCTTACGAGGGCGGCACCATCAAGCCACCACGGAAATACGCTGCTGCCCCGGCCCAAACGACGACGGCTTTCACCGCCGGCAACATAATTCAGAACATTGCTTTACGCGTATCTATCAAACGCCTTGCTACTCCAGGACAGAATGCCCGCGCATGAAAATCTGATCAAGTGTGTTTGATTCCTTGATAACGCTTTCAGATTGTTCTCGCGCCCGGATATGGCTGGCAATGGGCGCTTGCCGATACCCGGGCAAATCCGGGACGGAGCCGCGGCCGCGCTCAATGCCCCGCAGATCGCGCCTGGGACGAGGCGCCCGTTGCGCGCGGAAAGCGGCCATGGCTTGATCGGGCATGACCCTGGATCTGTGGCTCGCCTTTCTTGCCGCTTCGGCCGTATTGCTCGCGATACCCGGGCCGACCGTCGTGCTGGTCCTGTCTTATGCCCTGGGCCTGGGGCGGCGGGCGGCCCTGGCCACGGTCGCCGGCGTCATGCTCGGCGACTTCGTTGCCATGACCCTGTCAATCGCCGGACTTGGCGCCCTGCTGGCGGCTTCGGCCGAGTGGTTCGGCCTGCTGCGCCTGGCCGGCGGGGCCTATCTGGTGTGGTTGGGGATAAGGCTGTGGCGGGCGCCGGTGATCATCCCGGACGCCGTGCCAGCCCGGCGCGCCGCGCCACCGCCCGGGCGGAAGATCTTCGGTCACGCCTTCGCGGTGACGGCCCTCAACCCCAAGAGCATCGTCTTTTTCATTGCCTTCGTACCCCAGTTCATCCGGGCGGATGCGCCGTTGCTGCCGCAGGTCGCGACCCTGGAAGCGAGTTTCGTGGTCCTGGCGGGGCTCAACGCGGGGCTCTACGCCATGGCCGGCGCGGCCGCCCGCTCGACCATTCGTCGTCCCGGCGTCCAGCGGACCGTCAACCGCATCGGCGGCGGCGCCCTGATCGCGGCCGGCGCCGCAGCCGCCCTATGGCGGCGCTGAGCGCCGTCACTCGCGCAGAAAATAGATCAGGTCGAGCGGCGGGGCCGCCTGGCCGAGCTGGCTGAGCAGATTATGGGCCTGGCCGCGGTGGTGGGTCTGGTGGTTGA
>JAJFJE010000415.1 GCA_021774355.1 Alphaproteobacteria bacterium | reverse complement strand
AAGCTGGCTATGAAGCTGTCTATAAAGCTGGCTACCAAGCTGGCTATGAAACTGGCTATCAAGCTGGCTATGAAGCTGTCTATAAAGCTGGCTATGAAGCTGTCTATAAAGCTGGCTACCAAGCTGGCTACCAAGCTGGCTATGAAGCTGGCTATCAAGCTGTCTTGGTTTCTTCTGCAATACCGAAAACACAAAATTCACAGCTAATTCGCACACAGCGGGGGATGAAAAATGGAGAATTATTGGTTCTTCCTTTTCCAGCCGCTTATAGAAACCCCGGATCACTTCGTCGCCGGTCTTAAAATCTGCAGGACCGCAACATAGCCCTATTTGCAGCCATTCTTCTCTAAACTCTACAAGTCGGCGCTCTTGATCTTCTGTTAATTTTGTGATTTTGCCCATCTCACATCTCCTCTAGATACTTGGTGTTGGATCAAAATTGGGGTGTTTGGAATGCATATGCCGCGCGAGGTTTTGGAATGAACGGTTGCAGCATGGGCAAACACCATTCTTGGCGCGGTTGCGAAGCCGGGTTACTTGACCTTTAAACGCCGATTTGGATTTTTCAGCGCTTTTTGCGCGATCCTTTTGGTGCTGCGTTCTGTCGCGCTCGCAGGCAAGCTGTTGCTTTAATCGATCACGTTCCCGGCGCAGTGTGTCCGTTTCGTTATCTCGGAAAATTCGAGGGTGTCCGTTCGGACAATGCCAACCTGGACCCTTGTCACCTAATTGCTTGTTCTCACGATATAGTGACGTGGGTATGTAGTGAACGATGCCGCATTTTCCACAATCCATTCTAGTGAAATCTTGATCAATCATCTCAAATCCTCATTGACATCTCTGGTGTTGGAAGGTTGGCGGCGCATAGGCCGTGAGGGTATGGCTTTGCGTTGAGCCTTGGGCTTGCGCTGCTTCGGCTTGTAGACCGTTGGTTTGTCCATCGGCACGATGATGATGTTAGACACCACAAGGTGGCGTATCGTGCGCTGTAAGGCCCTCAGAAGCATTTCCAGCAAGTCAGCACGGCTTAACCCATGTGTGCCGCGATCAATCGCTGTGTGGCACGTATGGCAGGCGTGGATCGCACTGGTGTCGTCAGCTTTTTGTCCCTTACCAAACACTTCATCATGCAGATGAGCCAGCACAACCGTATCCCGATCATAGGAGCAGATACCCGGTAGATTGACCGTGCATTGCTGGCCCCTTGCTGCATTACGCAACTTTTTGGATCTGATTGGCTGCTGTTTGGTGAGGGTGGGCATGGTTAGCTGACGCCCTCGGCAAAATAGCCGACGATCAGTTTAATATCTCCCGGCCCTAGCGTTCTGGCTATATCATAAACAACTGCCGAATTACTCAGCCGTGGCTTGAAGTCTCCCGGCCTTTCATCAACAAGGAAATGGGTTTGAAAGCGTGGACGCGGGCCTTTACATGACCCAACTAGTTTGCCTTCCTGATATAAATCAATGCGGTCTTTCGGCTCTATTATAATTCTGCCGGACCCGTCGCATTTATTGCAGAGCACTTCTTCAACATCGATTGGTACTGTCGCAGACATGTCAATTTCTTTTTCTTTAAGAAAGACCGGGCTAACAGGGGTTGGCTTATGACGCCGCAACCATCCTTCCCCTTTGCACAAAGAGCAGATTTCTCGAAACTTTGGGTCTACGCGCTTTAGTTCAATCATCGGCTCTCTCCTATCTATGGGTGGCGGGGACTGGATTTTCACCGGCCTGATATGACCCAAACACAGGGCTTCCAAGTGCGCTTGGACCGCACCCGCCATAACTGTTATCTCCACATCGCCCAGCGCTGCTCATCACGCTTGTCCTGCCGTCTCTGGTGTTTCAACATCTCGTGACCCCAAGACCCCTGCCAGTCAGTGCGGCGTCCGTATTTCCGATGCAGCCTAGCCATTTCATCTAAGTTGTCTGTGCAGAGGTTGTCCCAAATATCGTGCCAAACAGCGCCGTACCGAGTGCCTTTCGGCGGGCTGTATTTGTAAGCGTCGGCATTGATTATCTTTATTCGCGGGTCCGTATAATTGGGGCCAACGAGTGAAATGATGTCCGGGTCGATTTCAATGACGGAGACGCGGGTTACGTCCGGTTTTTTCAAGATAGCGTTGAGGCACATACCAATACCAAGTCCGTTCATGAGGCAATGCCCATCAGCGGCGCGGACGAATGCATAATGGTCCGCTTTTTCTGCATCGGTATCCGACATGATTAGGCCGCGTTTTTCGTGGACCAACTTGGTATATTTTCCCGGTCGGCAACCGCGACCCGACATCATCAGCCGCACATTCTCAATGCTCTGTTCTGGTATTTCGAATTGCTCAACCGTCCACGGTCCAATTGAACCGGGGGTTATCGAAACAGAAGGAATCAATTTTGCCTTAATGCCGCTCGAAGTTTCTGCGTAAGGAACGCTCATGATCGTTTCTCCACGGTTCCATCCATCATCTATTCCTCCATATGTGAGGGTTTCGACTTTCTCTTAACAATAACACCCGCCATGATTCGGCGGCTTTAAAATAGAATTCCCGCAACGGCGGCACGGTTCTTTAACCGGTTCGGGTTTCGTGAGAATCGGGCCGAACAGATCACGATTCCTTCGTTGGTCGTAGGTCAGTGGTGGTGAACCATTGTGATATTTTTCATAACAATGTCTCAACAATCCGGTGACATGTGGATGCCGACGAATCCAAGCACCACCATTACATTTGAATTTAGATTTAAAAAAATCGTCAAGCGTTTCGCTACCAGTTGGCATATCGGAATCAATCGAACGTTCAAGTTCGTTAAATTCACGGTCGGCCATTATGTGATGATTTTCGATATGAAAAGCATACGCCGCAATTGA
>JAJFJE010000414.1 GCA_021774355.1 Alphaproteobacteria bacterium | reverse complement strand
GCCGCCAGGCGGCACTGATGGGCGTCGTCGCCCCGCTCGATCTGCAGCGTGGTGTGGGCGATGGCGAAGCGTTGCGCCAGCTCGCTGGCGGTCTCGGCCAGGAACTGGTCGTCGGCGGCCGGGATGGGGCAGACCAGATGGGCGGTCAGGGCGGTCTCGGTGGTGCTCATCGCCCAGATGTGCAGATCGTGGACCTCGGTCACCCCCGGGCGCGACGCCAGGAAGCGGGCGACGGCCGCGGGGTCGATGCCGGTGGGCACGGCGTCCATGGCAAGGTCCATCGACTCGCGCAGCAAGGACCAGGTGCCGAGGGCGATCAGCGCGGCGATCGCCAGGCTGGCGGCCGCGTCAAGCCACAGCCAGCCGGTGGCCATGATGACCAGGGCGCTGGCCACCACGCCGAGCGACACGGCACCGTCGGCCAGCATGTGGAGATAGGCGCCGCGCAGGTTGATGTCGCCGTGCTGGCCGCCATGGAACAGGGCGGCCGTGCCGAGGTTGATCACGATCCCGACCGCGGCGACGATCAGCACGGTCCACTCTTCGACCGGCTGCGGCTGGTTCAGCCGGCCCACCGCTTCGACTGCGATGGCGCCGACCACCACATAGAGCACCACCGCATTGACCAGTGCGGCGAGGATCGAGGACCGGCGCAGGCCATAGGTCCGGCGGCGGCTGGGCCGGCGGCGGCCGAGCAGGCTGGCACCCCAGGCCAGGGCCAGGCTCAGCACATCGGACAGGTTGTGGCCGGCATCGGCCAGCAGGGCGAGGCTGTCGGCGGCGAGGCCGTAGCCCGCCTCGATGGCGACGAAGGCCAGGTTGAGCCCGATGCCGATGGCAAAGGCCCGGTCGAAGCGGACCGGCCCATGGGCATGATGGCCGTGTCCATGGTGGCCATGACCATGGTCGCTGGGGTGGCCGTGATCATGGCGCGCCATGGCCGGATCCCTAAAGCAGCTCGTGGACCGTTTCGACCGGCCGGCAGATGCGCGTCCCCTTGGGGCTGACCACGACCGGCCGTTCGATCAGGATCGGTTCCCGCGCCATCGCGTCGATCAGCGCGGCCTCACTGAGCTGGGGGTCGTCGAGACCCATGGCGTCATAGGGCGTGCCCTTGCGGCGCAGCAGGCTGCGCGCGCCGGTGCCCAGGCCAGCCACCAGGCGCACCAGCTCGGCGGCGCTGGGTGGCGTGCGCAGATAGTCGACGACCTCGATGTCGTCGGTGCGGGCGCGGATCAGCTCCAGCACCTTGCGCGAGGTTGCGCATTTCGGGTTGTGGTAGATGGTGACGGTCATCATGTCCCTCCCGGCGGCGATGGTCGCGGTCCGCGGCCGGCTTGGCAAGCCTTGTCGCAAACGGCTTTCCGCGGCGACGCACCTGCAAAAAATACTTTCGCATTGCGGTATGATTGCTATTCTGAGCACTGGCGCCGGCCAGCCCTCCTGGAGGGTCGTGCCGATGGGTGGTGTCGCTGCTGGCAACGGCGTCGGCAGCTGCTGGAAACCGCAAGGTAACCGGAGACACTCCCCGACATTCAGAGCAGTTATGACCCGGGCAACGAGGCTCGACGGTGGCGTCGCCGACCGGCGGCGCCGTTGCGCGACGCCGCAATGGGCGGGACGTCGCACCTTGTTACGGACGGGGGGGCGATGCTGCATGTGCGAGGCTTTCGGGGTCCCCAGGCGGGCGCGGTCGCAGCCGGCCCGACCGAGGCTGCCGACCCCGAGGCTGCCGACCCGGCACAGGGGCCGGTGGTCGTGGTCGGCGGCGGCCCGGTCGGTCTGCGGGTCGTCCAGGAACTGCTGCAGCGCACTGCCCGGGACATCGTGCTGCTCTCGGACGAGCGCTGGGCCGCCTATAACCGGGTCAAGCTGACGCCCCTGCTGGCCGGCGATATCCAGATCGGCCAGATCTATCAGCCCCTGACGGTGCCCCCCGGCGGCCGGCTGCGCCACTATCTGGCGCATCATGTGGTGGCCCTGGACCGCGCGGCGCGCTGTGTCCGCGACCACCGGGGGCGGCTGTGGCCCTATCAGACCCTGGTCCTGGCCACCGGCTCGCGGGCCCATGTCCCCAATATTCCAGGGGCGACACGTGACGGCGTATTCGCCTTTCGCGGCATCGACAATGTCGAGGCCCTGGTCGCGCGCTCGTTCAGTTCGCGGCGGACCGTGGTCATCGGCGGCGGCCTGCTGGGCCTGGAAGCGGCCCGCGGCATGGCCCGCAGGGGGGTCCCGGTGCTGGTGGTCGAACACGAGGACCGGCTGATGGCCCGGCAGCTCGACGGCGGCGCCGGCGCCCTGCTCAAGGCCGCCATCGAAAGCCTGGGGATCGAGGTCCGGGTGGCGACCGCGGTGCGGGAGATCCTGGGCGACAGCCGGGTCGAGGGCATCCGCCTGGCCGGCGATGCGGTGGTCGCCTGCGACACCATCATTCTGTGCACCGGCATCCGGCCCAACAAGGAACTGGCGCGCGCGGCCGGCCTGCGGGTCGGCGCCGGCATCTGGGTCGACGATCATCTGCGCACTTCCGACCCGGCAATCTATGCGGTCGGCGAATGCGCCGAACATGACGGCGTGGTGCACGGGCTGGTCGGCCCGGGGATCGAGCAGGCGGCGGTCGCCGCCCGGCACATCGCCGACGGCACCGGGCGCTATCGCGGCTCGATTCCGACCACCCGCCTGAAAGTGGTCGGCACCCCGGTGTTCAGCATGGGCGAGACCGGTCACGACCATCACCCGGGCGAAACCGCAAGTCACGTGTTCCGCACCGCCACCGGCTATCGCCGCCTGATCCTCAGGGAGGGCCGCCTGGCCGGGGCCCTGGCGGTCGGCGCGTGGCCCGATCTCAACCGCCTGCAATCGGCGCTGGTCGCCCGGGCGCCGGTCTATCCCTGGCAGCTCCGCCGGTTCCGCCGCAGCGGGCAGTTATGGCCGGCGGCCGCCGACGCCTCGGTGGTGGCCTGGCCGGCGGCCGCCACGGTGTGCAACTGCACCGGTGTCACCAGGGGCCAGCTCGGGGCCGCCCTGGCGGCCGGGTGCAGCAGCGTCGCCGGGTTGCAGGAGGCAACCGGCGCCGGCACCGTCTGCGGCAGCTGCCAGACCCATCTCGCCGTCCTGGCCGGTGGCGCGGCCGCCCCGGCGCCGGCGCCCAATGGGCGCGGCCTGATGGTCGTCGCGGTGCTGGGCCTTGCGCTCCTGGCCGTCATCCTGATGGCCGGACCCTATCCCAATGCCACCAGCTTCGCCGCCACCCTGCCCATCGACCAATTGTGGCTCGACGGCACTTTCAAGCAGATCTCGGGCTTCCTCCTGCTCGGCCTGGGGCTGGCCGCGGCGCTCCTGTCCCTGCGCAAACGCTGGACCCGCCTGCGCTTCGGCTCGTTCGGCCGGTGGCGCCTGGTTCATGGCACGCTCGGGGTGGCGCTGGTCCTGGTCCTGGGCGCCCATACCGGGCTGCGCTTCGGGGTCCATCTGAATTTCTGGCTGCAGGCATCGGTGCTGGCGGCGACCCTGGCGGGGCTCTCCTTGGCCGCGGTGATCGCCCTGGAACACCGTCTGGCCCGGGCCGGGCCGGGCACCGTCCGGGTCCTGCGCCAGGGCAGCCTATGGGGCCACCTGGTTGCCTGCTGGCCGCTGCCCGTGCTGCTCCTGTTCCACATCCTCTCCGTCTATTTCTTCTGAGAGGGACGGGATGACCGGGGGGCGAACGACATGACACGGGCCGGGCGCCGCTTCCTGTGGTTGGGCTGGACCCTGTCGGTGCTGGTCGCGGCCCTGGTCCTGGGCCACCTGATGGCCTATGGCGGCAGCCATCGCGGGATCTTCCTGATCGGCCGAACCACCGACGCCCACCACCAGATCGAGCTGGCCTGTAACGCGTGCCACACCAGCTGGTTCGGCGGCGCCGAGGCGCTGCAGCAGAGCTGCATCCGCTGCCACGGCGCGGCGCTGACCGCGGCCCATGACGCCCATCCGGCCAAGAAATTCCGCGATCCGCGCAATGCCGACCGCCTGGAAGCCCTGGACGCGATGCGGTGCGTGACCTGCCACCGGGAGCACCAGCCCGAAATCACCGGCGCCATGGCGGTCACCCTGCCGGGGGACTATTGCGTCGCGTGCCACAAGGATATCGGCCGCGACCGGCCGTCCCACCGGGATCTCGCCTTCACCAGCTGTGCCGCGGCGGGCTGCCATAATTTTCATGACAATCAGGCGCTCTACGAAGATTTCCTGAAGGCGCACCGCGACGAGCCGGCGATCTGGCCCGCGCCGCGTCTTGCCCTCCTGGTCGCCGGCCCGGGCGCCGTCGGCCCGCCGCCCCGGGCGGCCCGGCCGTTGACCGCGGCCGATGCCGACGCCCCGGCCGAGCACATGGGCGGCGCGGAGGTCATGGCGGACTGGCTGGGCAGCGCCCATGCCGCCGCCGGAGTCAATTGCAGCGGCTGCCACCGGGCCAAGGGCGATGCCGCCGGCCACTGGATCGAGCAGCCGGCCCTGGCCCAATGTTCCGGCTGCCATGACAGCGAAGTCGCCGGCTTCTACGACGGCCGCCACGGCATGCGCCTGGACCCGCGCGCCGCGATCGGACCTCCCGATCCCCTGGGCCTGTTCGACTCCGAACCGCTGGGGCCGATGACCCCGGCGCTGGCCCGGCTGCCCATGAAGACCGAGGCCCATGACCGGGCGCTTGGCTGCACCACCTGCCACGGCGCCCACCGCTTCGACCGCCAGGTCGCCGTGGTGCAGGCCTGCCTGGGCTGCCACGCCGACCAGCATACCGAGCACTATCGCCAGTCGCCCCATTATCGCCTGTGGCAGGCCGAGCTTGCGGGGCTCGGCCTGCCGGGCAGCGGCGTCACCTGCGCCACCTGCCACCTGCCGCGCCACCAGGCCCGCGACGACGACGGCCAGCCGGTGATCCGGGTGGCGCACAACCAGAACGCCAATCTGCGACCCAACGAGAAGATGGTTCGCAGCGTCTGCCTGGATTGCCACGGCCTGGGCTTCACGCTCGATGCCTTGGCCGACCGGGCACTGATCGAGCGAAATTTCACCGGGCAGCCTGCCGGCCACGTCGAAAGCCTCGACTGGGTTGCGGCGCGGATGCGCGCCCGGGGCGAACTCACCGGGGGGCCAGCGGCGGTGAGCACCGGGCCCGACAATCCTGACGCTCAAGGAGACCAGAAATGACGACACGACAGCTACTCGTTCCTGCGCTGGCGGCCCTGCTGCCCCTGCTTGCCGCCTGCGACGACGGCGCCGCCCCGACATCCGGCGGCATTGCCCCCAAGGTCATGGCCGACGCCCTTCACGCGGTGATGGAGTCCGACCGCACCGTCTATACCAAGATGGTCGTGAATCGCCTGATGAACGAGGACAAGGTCATCCGCGCCTCGGAGCATTTCGCCGATGACAAGGCGCTGCCCCTGCCGGCCCAGATGTTCCGTTTCGGCTCGGAAATGGTTGCGGAAAAGACCGATGTCTTCTCCTACCAGCTGCTGTCCATGTGGCCGATCAACCAGCAAAACGCGCCGCGCACCGAGATCGAGACCGCCGGCCTGAAATTCGTCGCCGAGAACAAGGGGCAGAACTATTACGGCGCGGAAACCCTGGGCGGGAAGAAATACTTCACCGCCGTCTATGCCGACACAGCGGTCGCCCCGGCCTGCGTCGGCTGCCACAACGGCCATCCCGATTCGCCGCGCAGCGATTTCACGCTGGGCGATGTGATGGGCGGTGTGGTCGTCCGCATTCCCGTTGAGTAACGACGCGTAACCGACCGCAACCTCAGCCAAGGACCAAGCCCATGACACCGGAAAAAATTGCCCTCGTGCAGTCCAGCTTTCAGTCGGTGATTCCGATCGCCGAGACCGCCGCCGACCTGTTCTATGGCCGGCTGTTCGAAATCGCGCCGCAGGTGCGGCCCCTGTTCCCCGAGGACATGTCGGGGCAGAAGTCGAAATTGATGTCGATGCTGGCGACCGCGATCACCAATCTCCATCAGGTCGAGACGATTCTGCCCGCGGTCCAGCGCCTGGCGCGCGCCCATGTCGCCTATGGCGCGGTGCCCGATCATTATCCGGTGGTCGGGGCGGCCCTGCTCTGGACCCTGGAACAGGGCCTGGGCGACGCCTTTACCCCGGCGGTAAAGGACGCCTGGACCGATGCCTATAGGTTGTTGTCGTCCGCCATGATCGACGCCGCCAAGGATGTCCCGGCGGCGTAACGGCGATTCCGCCCCTGTGCCGGCCGGGCGGTTCCCGGCCGGGCGTGCGGTCCGGCGGCCGTGCCGGCAGGGCGCGTGCCGAAGCGGTTGACAGGGCGGCCCGCCTCGCCCTATTTTCCGCGGCCTGCGGCGCCCTCCGGCGCCGCTCCGTTTTTGGGGCTGCGGCCCCCAGGTTGGTTGCCATGAAGATCGTCAATTCCCTGAAGACGCTCAAGACCCGCCATCGGGACTGCCGGGTGATCCGCCGCCGCGGCCGCGTCTACATCATCAACAAGACCCAGCCGCGCTACAAAGCCCGCCAGGGCTGACAGGCGCGGCAGCCTTGTGGCTGCGTCCCCGATCGACACGGTCCTGTTCGATCTGGGCCGGGTGCTGATCGACTGGGACCCACGCTATCTCTATGCCAAGCTGTTTCCCGGCGCCAGCCGGGACATGGAGGCCTTTCTCGAACAGGTCTGCTCGATGGCCTGGCACCACGCCGCCGATTCCGGGCTGGGCGTGGCGGAGAATGTCCGCAGGCTGGCGGCGCGTCATCCCGACCAGGCGACGCTGATCGAAGCCTGGGACCGACGCTGGGGTGAAATGTTCGCCGGCGCCCTGGACCGCAGCGTCGCTTTGTTCGACCAATTGGGCGCCCGGGGCCTGCGGCGCTTTGCGATTACCAACTATCCCGGCGACAAATGGCCCGAGGCGCTGGCCGCCTTTCCCTTCCTGACGGCGTTCGACGGCATATTGGTCTCCGGCTTCGAGGGGCTGGCCAAGCCCGATCCGGCGTTTTTCGCCCTGGCGGTCGCGCGCTTCGCCCTGGTGCCGTCGCGCACCCTGTTCATCGACGACCTGCCGGCCAATGTCGCTGCCGCCGCGGCCCTGGGCTTCGAGACCCATTTGTTTGTCGGTGCCGATCACCTGGGCGGTCGACTTCACAGCTTGGGCTTGCTCTGAAGCTCGGGCATGATCGGCCCATGGTGAACGGGCTCCATCATCACTGGGAACCATCCGCCGAACGGGCCGTCGTCGCCTATGTGGCCGAGGATGGCGTGGTCTGCGCCCGCACCCTGCTGCCCCATGCCGAGCGGCCGCCCGGGCTGCTCTGGATCGACATGGTGGCGCCGACCGCCGCCGACCGGGCCGCGGTCGAACACTGGACCGGGGCCTCGTTGCCGCCGGCCCAGGCGATGCACGAAATCACCGCGAGCCAGCGCTTCCGCCGCCGCCATCA
>JAJFJE010000413.1 GCA_021774355.1 Alphaproteobacteria bacterium | reverse complement strand
CCGAACTGCGCCTGCGGGCCGCTGAACGGCGCCATCAGGCCGAGCACCAGCTCCGGGGTCTCGGGCTCGGACGACAGGAGTTGCCCGCCATGCTTGGTCAGAAGATAGGCCCCGACCCCGACGACGACGATGCCGGCAGCCAGCAGGGGACCCAGGACGGAAATGCGCATATGCGGCCTCTTTGGACCACGGGCGGGACCAGGCGGCCGGCACCCGTGCAGAAAAGGGCCCGGCAGCGACCTGCCGGGCCCCTAAACACGTCAGGTCACAGGCGTCACTGGTCCGCCTTCTCCTTATAGGCGCCGTTGGACCATTCATACATCACATAGCCCGTGCCCTTCACGTCGCCCTTGGCGTCGAAGGCGAGATTGCCCACCACCGTGTCGAACGCGTTGGCGCGGAGATAGGCGGCAAGCTTGGCCTCTTCGGTGCTGCCGGTCGCTGCGACGGCGGCCGCAAAGACCTGCACCGCGGCGTAGGTATAGAGGGTATAGCCCTCCGGGTCGTAACCGGCCGCGCTGAACTTGGCGACCACGTCCTTGGCGGTGGGCAGGTTGCGCGGGTCGGGCGCGAAGGTGAACAGGAAGCCCTCGCCGGCCGCGCCGGTGATCGACCAGAACTCGGCCGTATTCAAGGCATCGCCCGAGATCAGCACGGCGGCCAGCCCGGCATCCCGCGCCTGCCGATTGATCAGGCCGGCCTCGGTGTGATAGCCGCCGATATAGACGACGTCGACGGCCTCGCCCTTGAGCTTGGCAACCAGGGCCGAGAAGTCCTTGTCGCCCTGGGTGTAGGCCTCGTCAAGCACCGGCGTGATGCCCAGACCGACCAGCGCCTTCCGGGTCTCTTCGGCCAGGCCGGCGCCGTAGGTCGACTTGTCGTTCAGCACCGCCACCTTCTTGCCGGCAAAATATTTGGCGATGTAGCGGGCGGCCGTCGGCCCCTGCAAATCGTCGCGGCCGCAGGTGCGGAAGACGTTGGTCCAGCCCTTGGCGGCGGCGTCTTCGGTCAGCTTGGGATTGGTCGATGCCGGGGTGATTTCGAGGATGTTGTGTTCGGCATAGACCGCCGAGGCCGGAATCGACGAGGACGAGCAGAAATGCCCGGCGACGAAGACCACGCCCTTGTTGGCGAAGTCGTTGGCCACCGAAACGGCCTGCTTGGGATCGCAGGCGTCGTCGCCGACCTCGATCTTCAGCATCCTGCCGCCGATGCCGCCGGCCGCATTGATGTCGGCGACGGCCTGTTCGGCGCCGCGCTTCATCTGCTCGCCGAAGGCGGCGTATTCGCCGGTCAGCGGGCCGCCCATGGCGATGACGATGTCACCGGCGGCCGGGGCCGCCGGCGGGGGCGCCGCCTCGGTGGTGGCCGGCGCCGGCGGTGCGGCTGGTTTCTGGCCGAAGTAGAAATAGGCGCCGACCAGCGCCACAACGACGACCAATGCCGCAATAATCTTGTTCATCTTTACCCCCCCTTGGGATTGGGAAATTCTGGCTAGACTAGTCTCCTCTGGCCGCCGATCAAGTCCAAGCGTGGCGGCCGCGCGTTTCTCCCGCCAGGCGAGCGGCCCTGCCGCTTCATAGGCCCAGGGATATTGCCGCACCATCTTCGCGGAAAGGGTCAGACGGTGCGCAAACAGGGCAATCGACGCCAGAATCGCGCCGGCGGCCAGGTAGCCGCCGACCGACAGGAGAACGCCGTCGAACAACCCCCACTGGAGAAAGCGGTCGAACAGGGCCAGGCCGAAGCCGGTGACGGCAGCCTGCCAGGCCGGGCGCCAGCCATGGGCGAGGCCCTGGCCGGCAAGATAGGCGCCCAGGCCGAACAGGCACAGGGTCAGACCGATGAACGATCCCAGCCCGGTCTCCAGCACGGGCAGCATCAGCGCCCGCCTTCGAGATAGGCCGCGCGGACTTCGTCATTGTTCAGGAGCGCCGCGGCGCTGTCGGCGAACTGGATGCGGCCGCCGGCCAGGACATAGCCGCGATGGGCCAGCTTGAGGGCGTGATAGGCGTTCTGTTCGACCAGGAACACCGTCACCTTGTCCTGTTCGTTGATCTCACGGATGACCTCGAAGATCTGGCGGACGATCAGCGGCGCCAGGCCCAGGGACGGTTCGTCCAGAAGCAGCAGGCGCGGCCGGCTCATCAGGGCGCGGGCGATCGCCAGCATCTGCTGCTCGCCGCCCGACAGGGTGCCGCCGCGCTGGGACTGGCGCTGCTCCAGGCGGGGAAAGATCTGGTACATCCGCGCCAGGTCGCGCTGGAAACAGGCGGGATCCGCGGAGACCGCGCCCATCATCAGGTTTTCCAGCACGGTCATGCGCGGAAAGATGCGCCGTCCCTCGGGCGCCTGGGCGATGCCCAGATTGATGATCTCGTGGGTCGGCAGGCCGGTAATGTCGCGGCCGTCGAACAGGATCTGGCCCGCCGACGGCACGGGCTTGCCGCACAGGCTCATCAGCAGGGTCGACTTGCCGGCGCCGTTGGCCCCGATCAGGGTGACGATTTCCCCCGCCTCGACTGCCAGGTCGACCCCCTTCAGGGCTTCGATGGCGCCGTAGCCGGCGTGCAGGCCGCGCACCTCCAGCAGCGCGGTCATGGCGCCTTCTCCACCGCCACCGCGTCCTCCGGTTCGCCCAGATAGGCGGCGATCACGGCCGGATCGACCCGCACCACGGCGGGCGGACCCTCGGCGATCTTGCGGCCATAGTCGAGCACCACAATGTGGTCCGAAATCTCCATCACCACGCCCATGTCGTGCTCGATCAGCACAATGCCGGTGTGGTGCCGGTCGCGGATATAGAGCAGCAACTGGTTAAGGTCGGCGGATTCCCGGGCGTTGAGGCCGGCCGCCGGCTCGTCCAGGCAGAGCAGCGCCGGCCCGGTGCACATGGCCCGCGCGATCTCCAGCCGGCGCTGGGCGCCATAGGGCAGTTCGCCCGCGGGATCGTCCGCGCGCTCGACCAGTTCCGTCTTGTCCAGCCAATAGCGCGCCAGATCCAGGGCCGCCCGCTCGGCCGCCCGCCAGGCCGGCCATCCGACCAGGCCCAGCAGCGACCAGCCGCTTGCCCGCATCAGCCGGTTGTGCTGCGCCACCATCAGGTTTTCCAGCGCCGACATGGCGGGAAACAGGCGGATGTTCTGGAAGGTCCGGGCCACCCCCGCGGCGCGGGTGATGCGGAAATCGTCCATCCGTTCGAGCAGGAAGCGGCGCCCATCGGGGCGGGTCAGGGTCAGGCGGCCGACGGTCGGCTTGTAGAAGCCGGTGACACAGTTGAAGACCGTGGTCTTGCCCGCCCCATTGGGCCCGATCACGGCGGTGATGGCGCCGGCCTTGGCCTGGAACGAGACGTCGTCGACGGCGGTCAGGCCGCCGAAGCGCATGGTCAGGTGCTCGACGTCCAGAACCGGCCGGCTCACGATTTCGGCCCCAGGGTCACGGTCGGGCTGCGGTGGGACAACAGCCCGCGGGGGCGCAGCACCATGATCGCGACCATGCCGGCGCCGAACACCAGCATGCGGTAATCGGCCAGGTCCCGAAAGGCCTCGGTCAGGCCGATCACCAGGACCGCCGCCAGGGCGACGCCCAATTGGCTGCCCATGCCGCCGAGCACGACAATGGCCAGGATCATGGCACTTTCGATGAAGGTGAAGCTCTCGGGCGAGACGAAGCCCTGGGTGGTCGCGAAGAACGACCCGGCGAAACCGGCGAACATGGCACCGGTGGCAAAGGCCGTCAGCTTGGTCGTGGTCGGGTTGATCCCCAGCGCGCGACAAGCGATTTCGTCCTCGCGCAGGGCCTCCCAGGCCCGCCCGACGGGCAGCTTGCGGATGCGCAGCGAAAAGAAATTCACCACCAGCGCCAGCACCAGGATCAGGTAGAAAAAGAAGATCAGGCGGTGCTGGGTGGAAAACGCGACGCCGAACAGCGTGTGAAACGGCGTCACCCCGTCGGGCGCGCTGCGCACGAAGGGATGGCCGAAGAAGGTCACCCGGGGGATTCCGGAGATGCCGTTGGGGCCGCCGGAAAAGCTGCCCCAGTTGAGCAGCACGATCCGAATGATCTCGCCGAAGCCCAGGGTGACGATGGCCAGGTAGTCGCCGCGCAGACGCAACACCGGATAACCCAACAAGATGCCGAACATGGCCGCGCAGGCGCCGGCGATGGGAAGGCAAGCCCAGAACGACAGGTCGAAGGTGGTGCCCAACAGCGCGAAGCTGTACGCGCCGACCGCG
>JAJFJE010000412.1 GCA_021774355.1 Alphaproteobacteria bacterium | reverse complement strand
GATGGTATCGCCGCCGGCCATCCCGTAGAGGCGGTTGTTGGCCGTGTTGCCGGTCAGGGTGTTATCCAGTTCGTTACCGGTTCCGGTGGTCATGCCCGTGCCGGTCAGGCGCAGGTTTTCCACATTGGCGGCCAGGGTATGGGTGGCGGCGCTTTGCACCAGATCGATGCCGCGGTTGAGCCCTTCGCTCACCTGGTCGCCCAGATTGTCCACGATATAAGTGTCGTCGCCGTCGCCGCCAGCCAGCATGTCGGCGCCGCGTCCGCCATTGAGAATATTGCCCCGGGCATTGCCCTCGATGACGTTGGCCAGGCTGTTGCCGGTCCCGTCGATCACGCCGCCGCCTTCCAGGCGCAGGCGTTCGACATTCGCCGCCAGGGTCAGGCTGACCACGCTGCGCACCAGATCGTCGCCACCGCCGGACTTCTCGATCACCACGTCGCCGATATCGTCGACGACATATTCGTCGTCGCCCGTGCCGCCGATCATGGTGTCGGCACCGGCCCCGCCGTGGAGCTGGTCGGCATTGGCCCCACCGTCAAGCGTATCGTTGCCGTCGGCACCGAACATGACGTCGACCGCCTCGTCGCCGGTCAGGACGTTGGCGCCGCCGTCGCCGGTGGTCGCGCGCACCAGCTGAAAGACCGACTCGGCGACCACGCCATTCGTCGTGTAGGTGGTAACGAAACGGGCAAGATTCAGCGCCGAGACGGCCGCTTCGCTGTCCGGGCTGGCGGAATCGGCAAGGACGAAGGCATCGACCAGGTCGGTCAGGAAGGGATTTTCGGCCGTGGTATCGAACAGGCTGCCCCGGATTTTTCCGGCCGCGGAGAAGCCGGTCAGCAGCAGGCCATTGGAGAGCACTGTCGCGCTCGGCTCGGTGCTGTCGGCCAAGATCGAGCCGCCCCGATAGGCGGCCTCGGCATTGCCCGATGCCGAAAGCTGGGCGACGTTGACGGCGATGTGACTGCCGGCGTCGAATTCATTGTCGGCATAGGCGATGGCAAAGCCGCCGGCGGCCAGCGCGGTAACGCTGGCGTGCTCGTTGATCGACCCGACGGCATCGAGCTGGGTCGGGGCGAAACGCACCGTACCATCGGCCTCGTAGACCGCATACCAAAGTTCGGTTTCGCCGCTGACATGCCGCTCCCAGGCGACGGCAAAACCGCCGTCGTTCAGGGCGGCGACGCTGGGCGCTTCGTCATCCGCAAGGCTCGCGTCAACCTGGAAGGTGGTGAGGACGCTAAGGCCGTTTCCGATGGTCACCCGGATATCGTTGTCGCTGCCGCCGAAGGCGATCTGATCGACGACGACATAGTTGTTGCTGCCGCCCCTGAGACCGGCCACGTCCGTATGGCTGCCGCCGGAAAAGCTGATGGAGCCGCCGGTGACAATGCCGCCGCCCGCCGCATCGACAATCAGGATCTGGATGTCGGTGTCGGTCGTCCCGGCGGCGATGATGTCACCATTGCCGAGCCGTGCGACCGCCGGGTCGAGCATGGAGAATGGGAGCTGGCTGGTCGGGTTGCCGAGGCCGCCATAGGTCACGACCGTCGAACTGCCGGCCGCGACGAATTCCGCCGCTACGGCAAAGCCACCATCGGCGTAGCCGACCACATCCGACTTGCCCGCTGTCGCGAAGGACAGGAATTCGGTACTGCCGACCTGGTCGATCGAATAGACATTGGTGACGGCCATAACGGATCCCCCCCTCGGGTCGCCCAGCACTCGACACACGCCTCAAACGGGCTGTGACGCCGGCAACAGTGCCGCTGATTTCGGGGCGGAACAAGGGCCGCCCGCGGCCGTCAAAAAGAATCTGTCAGGCCGAATATGCCGTAGGCGAGAGCAAGATAGAGGGGGCGCAGCACGGGCAGCGGAAAAGCCGGCAAGGGCCGGGTCAGCGGCTGCGGCAGGGACCGCCCGCGCCCGGCGATCTGTTCGGCGATGACGGCGCCGCACAGGCTGCCCATGGCGACGCCGCCGCCATGCCACGCCAGGGCATAATGTACCGTTCCGCCCTCCAGCGTGCCCAGATGGGGCAGGCGATCGGCCGACAGATCGGTCAGGCCGCGCCAGAAATGACTGGTCTCGACCCCTGCCCAGGCCGGAAACATCCGGGCCAGATCGCGTTCCAGCCGCGCCCTCGTGATCGGCTCCGCCGCCGGGGCCGCCGACAGGCCGCCACGGGCGCCGAACAGCAACCGGCCGTCGGGCAGCAGCCGGAAATAATGCAGCAGGGTGCGGCTGTCGGCGGCCATGGTCGCGCTGGTCCAGCCCTGGGCGGCCTGCTCGGCAGGCGTCAGCGGCCGGGTCGCGACGATATTCGACAAGACCGGCAGGAGCCGGCCGGCCAGGCCCGGATGCAGCCGGTCTCGGGTATAGCCGGCGGTGGCCACCACCACCCGCGCCGCGCTCAGCGAGCCGCGGCCGGTGACCAGGCGGTGGCGCGCGCCGTCCCGTCGCCAGCCGGTCACCGGGCTGCCGCTGCTGATCGTGGCCCCTGCCCGCCCGGCGGCGGCGGCCAGGCCCCGGACATAGTCGAGCGGCTGCAGGGGAAACCCCTCGGGTAGCAGCAGGGCGCCCTGGGCTTGCGCGGTTACCAGGCCCCGTTCGGCCAGCGCCTCGCGCGGCAGCCAGCGGCTGGCCAGGCCCAGCACCTGGGTATGAAACCGGGCCTCCGCGACCAGGCGCGGCACGGCGGCCCGATGATGGGCGATGATCGCCTCGCCCGGCGGACCCTGGATGCAGTCGATCCCGTGGTCGGCGCACAGGGCCCGGACATAGGCGATGGCCTGGCGCTGCAGGTCGAGGAAGGCCAGGCCCTCGGCCCGGCCGAACCGCCGGATGATTGCCGGCCAGGACAGCTTGGCCGAACCCAGGCAGCAGAAGCCGCCATTGCGGCCCGAAGCGCCCCAGCCGATGGCGCCGGCTTCCACGACATGGGCAGCGATGCCGGCACGGGCCAAGGTCAGGGCGGCGTTGAGGCCGGTGACGCCGCCCCCGATGATCGCCACCTCGGTCGCCTGGTCGCCCTCCAACGCCGGCGGCGCCTGGTCGGCCAGCCGGGCGCTGGCTGCCCAAAGGCTTGCCACCGGCCGGTCATAGGCATGGGCCGCAGGATGGTGCAGGTCGCTCATCGCGCCATTATGGCACCGGCACGGCACGCCCCAACGGAAATGGCGGGGCCTTCGACCGGCCTTACCGGTCGTTGGCCAGGGCCGATTTCTCGCGGTAGATCAGCCACAGATTGCGGCCATAGACGACCAGGCCGCCAGCCTGTCCGGCGATGAACACAGGGTCCATCCGATGGATGGCATAGGCCAGCAGGACCACCCCGCCGCCGACGCTGAAAAACCAGAAGGCGACCGGAATCAAACTGCGTTTGGCCCGCTCGCTGGCCACCCATTGCAGCACGAAGCGCATGGTGAAGATCGCCTGGCCGATGAAGCCGATGGCGATCCAGAGATAGGACTCCTGCAAGATGGGCCTCATCCGCTGCGACGGCCGGCTTTATAGCTGCTTTCGGGGCGCCTGTCGCGCGCGCCCTCGTCAGTTTTGGGATGCCAGCCAGACCCGGGCGCTGGTCGCCTGGCCGGCTGCGTCGATCACCGTGATATCGGCGGCGCCGGTCCCGTCGGGCTGCCATTCCGCCTGGCGGCGCATGGGATTGACCCCGGCCAGGGGCGTGCCGTTGACCAGGAAGGTCAGCGGCATCGCGCCCCCTTCGGCGACCAGGGCGAGGGTGTCAAGCGCCCCGTCGCGGCGGCGGGCAAGTTCGACGGCGGCGCCGTCCGCCGGGAAACTCAGCCGCAGGTCGCGCGCCCCCGAAGCCGGCATCACCAGCCGGTCGGCCCGCGGCTTGGGCGCCAAGCGGCGCAGCCCGGGCGGCAATTGGGCATTGCCGGCAACCAGGGTCCCCGGCGGTGGCGGCGGCAGGCGCAAAGCGGCGGCGCTCGGCGGCGGCAGCAGGCCGAAGGCGGCATAGAGGATCGGCGCCGCCGAATCGCGCCCCATGCGGCCGGTGGAAAAGCTGCCGTCGGTTCGGCCGACCCAGACCCCCACGGTATAGTCGGCGTCGTAGCCCACGGCCCAGGCGTCGCGGAAGCCGTAGGAAGTGCCGGTCTTATAGGCGATCTGGCGGCCGCCTGCGGTCGCTTCGCCGGCCAGCAGGGTGGGCGGCGGCGCCATGTCGCGCAGGATTGCGGTCACCTGCCAGGCGGCACTGGCCGAGAGCAGCCGCCGCGGCGCCGCCAGGGCCGTTCCGACCCGGTCGCGCAGGGGCCGGACCTGGCCGCCCTCGGCCAGCCCGGCGTAAAGCGTCACCAGTTCGCGCAAGGTGATGCCGACGCCGCCCAGGGCGATGGGCAGACTGGGCTGCACCGCCGGCCCCGGCAGATGCAGGGCGACCCCCGCCCCGGCAAGGCGGGCGGCAAACCGCCGCGGCCCGACCCGGTCGAGAATCGCCACCGCCGGAATGTTGAGCGACAATTGCAGGGCTTCCCGCGCCAGCACCTCGCCGCGCCAGGCGCGGTCGAAATTCCGCGGCGCATAGGCGCCGAAGCGGGTCGGCCGGTCTGCCACCAAACTGTCCGGATGGACCACCAGATCCTCGAATCCCAGGCCGTAAATGAAGGGCTTGAGGGCTGAACCCGGCGACCGCACCGCGCGGGTCATGTCGATCGGCCCGCCCCGGCGGAGGGCGAAGTAATCGCCCGCACCCAGGGACGCCAGGACCGCCCGGTCGCGATTGCGCACCACCAGAATGGCCAGGGTCGCCTGGTCGTCGAGCAGCAGCAGGCGGCGCCGGGCATAGCCTTCGAGCTGGGCCTGGAGGTCGCCGTCAATGGTCGATCGGATCAGGTCCTGCCCCGGGGTCTCGGCGTGCAGGGTTTCGGCCAGATGGGGCGCGAGGAAAGGAGTCGCCCGCCGTTCGGTCGGGATTGCCTCCTCGGCGCCCTCGGCCGCGGCCCGTGCCGTCAGCACCCCGGCCTCGGCCAGCCGACCCAGGACCCGGTCGCGCTCGCCCCGGGCCACGGCCGGATGGCGATCCGGGCGGCGTGCTTCCGGGGCCTGGGGCAGGGCGACCAGGAGCGCCGCCTCGGCGGCCGTCAGACGCAGCGGCGCCTTGCCGAAATAGAACAGGCTGGCCGCCCGCACCCCCTCCAGATTACCGCCATAGGGGGCGAGGGTGAGATAGAGGGCCAGGATCTCGTCCTTGGACAGGTGGGCCTCGAGTTGCACGGCCCGCGCCATCTCCCACAGCTTGGCCCCGAAGGTGCGCGAATGGGGTTCCAGGAGCCGGGCGGTCTGCATGGTCAGGGTCGAGGCGCCGGACACCACGTGGCCCGCGCCCAGGGCCTGGACGGCCGCCCGCAGGACCGCCACCGGATCGACCCCCCAATGGCTCTGGAAGCGCCGGTCCTCATAGGCCAGCAGCATGGCGAGGTAACGCGGGTCGACATCGGCGGCGGCGGTCGACAGGCGCCAGCGGCCATCGGCCACCTGGAACAGGCGCAGGGGCCGCCCGCCCGCGTCCACCACCAGGGTCGAGCGTTCGGCCGCGGCCGCCAGGGGCAAGGGAAAGGCCCGGTCGAACAGCACGGCCCCGGTCACCGCCACGATCGCCAGGGCGGCCGCGGCGGCGGCCACCCGACCCCACCAGCGGCAGCGGCATGGGCGCACCACCTCACTCCACCGGGATGATCGCAACCGTGCCGGCCGCGCCATTGGCCCGGACCTCGGCCTGGTACATGTCCTCGACATCGACCGGCGGCACGGCATAGCGGCCAGGGGTGATCGCCCTGACGACATAGGCGACGGTAAAGCCGCTATCGCCCGCGGCGGTATCGAGGGCGGCGACGAAACGGTCGTCCAGGGCCTGGGTCATGCGGAGTCCCGACAGGTCGGGCAGCCAGTCCAGACCATCGGCCGTCGCCGCGCCGACCAGGCGGGGGTTTTCGATTGCGAAGCCGGCGGGCAGCAGGTCGACCACCATCAGTTGATGCGCCAGGCCGTCCGTAATCTTGCCGGTGACCACCGCCACCATCGCCGTGCCCTGGGCAAGTTTCGCCGGATCGATGGTTTTGCCGTCGAGGGTGAAGAAGCTGCGGCTGACCGCCACGCCCCGGCCTGCCGGCTTGGGTGGTGCGGCGGGCACGCCGATCACGGTACCGGTGTACCAGACCGGCCCGCTGCCGCGATTCTCCAGGCGCAGGCCGGCACCGATCTCCGCCGCCGACGGGCGCAGGGAATAGGTCGTCGCCCGCGCCGGCACCGCCCTGCCGCCGACCGCCACCTCCATGGGCTGGTCGGGGCCGGCCAGGGCCCGCGAGGCCAGCAGGGACCATGCCTGTTCCTGGGTCGACAGGGCGGCGGCACCGTTGATGCGCTCGGTCATGCGGGCGGCCAGGGCGGCCAGGTCGACCCCCGGCGGCCTGGTCTCCAGGGCCAGGGTGACCAGCGCGGCGAGATCCCTGGCGCTGCTGCCATAGTCCCGCCCGACGCTGCGCGTCTCCAGCCGGTCGACGGCCTTGGCAAAGGCCTCGCCCGCCCGGTCACGATCGCCGATCAGCGCCAGGGCGGCGCCCAGTTGGGCCACCGACAGGGCGCTGGGCAAAGTATCGCCGGCAACGTCGTAGAGGTAGCGGGTCGCCCCCAGTTCGCCGACCCCGGCGGCGGCCAGGACATAGAGCGCATAGGCCCGGCTGGCCAGGCCATCGGCGCCGTCGTCCCGGCGGTTCTCGCCATGGCGCTTCAGCCAGGCCAGGCCGGCGCCATAGGCGAAATCCGGCACCTTGACGTCGCGGGCCCGGGCGCGAGTCAGGAAATCCATGACATAGGCGGTGAGCCACGGCTCGGCCTCGTCGACCCCGCTCCACAGCCCGAAGGCGCCGTCGCTGCGCTGCATCTCCAGGACATGGGCCACCGCCTTGGCCAGGCGCGGCCCGGGGTCGGCGCCGCCGTCCGCGCTCCAGGCCTTGGCGACCTCGGCGACATAGAGCAGCGGCAGGGCCCGGCTGGTGGTCTGTTCCAGGCAACCATAGGGATAGCGGTCCAGGCTGCGCAGCAGGCCGGCAACGTCGACCGTCGGCCGCGGCGACAGGGACAGCAGGAATTCCGGCGTTCCGGGGACATAGGCGGCCAGGGCCTTGGGTCCCAGGCCAAGACTTTCCTCGGGCTCCAGCCGGCGCACCAGGCGGTCCACCGCCGGCAGGCGTGGCGCCCGCACCCCGACCATCATCCGTCGTTCGAAGCGATAGCCGTCCGGGCCCTCCAGCACCAGGTTGAACACCCCCTCCCCGGCCGCCCTGGCGGTGATCGGCACCATGACCCCGGCACTTGCCCCCGTCGCCAGGGTCAGCCTGGCCGGCGCCGCCTTGGCCCCCAGTTCCACCGCCCCCGCGGCCGTCGCCGTCAGGGTATAGACCCCGGCCGGGCCGTCCAGGTTGGTGACCGTCAGGGC
Source organism: Alphaproteobacteria bacterium (assembly GCA_021774355.1). GTDB lineage: Bacteria > Pseudomonadota > Alphaproteobacteria > Zavarziniales > Zavarziniaceae > JAJFJE01. The sequence continues at coordinate 3,118 of JAJFJE010000412.1, read as the reverse complement.
CAGCCGGCTGCTGTCGCCGACCGCCAGGAAACGCGGCGCCGCCGACAGCAGCACCACCGGGTCGCGGACCACCAGGCCGGCCTCGCCGCTGCCGAGCTGGGTGGCGTTCCACGCCACCGCCATCAGGCGCAGCCGGCCATTATAGTCCGGCAGGTCGAAGCTGACCGTGGCCTTGCCCGCCGCATCGAGCGCGACCATTCCCGAGAACAGGGCAACGATCCTGAGGTCCGAGGGCGGTGCGCCGCGCCGTTCCAGGGCATCGCCATCGCCGCCTTCGCGCAACGCGCCCGGGGTCCCCAGCTTGGCATCGAGCAGCTTGCCATAGGCATCGCGCAGTTCGACCCCCAGGCTGCGCTTGCCGAACAGCCGGGCGACCGGATCGGGCGTGGCAAAGTCGGTCAGTTGCAACACACCCTCGTCGACCGCGGCGACGGTGACATAGGTCGGGGCATTGCCGGCGATGTTGCCGACGCTGACCGGGATCACGACCGTCTGCCGGGGCAGGGTCTTGTCCGGCACGGTCAGGTTCACGGCCAGCCGGCGGGCCGCCGGATCGACCCCCAGCCAGGCCAGCCCGATGGCCCGGCCGGGCCCGCGCGTCGCGCCCTCCCCGGGGCGGAAAGCGGTGGCCAGGACATAGGCGCCGGCGCCCCAGCCGGGCGCCACCGCCAGGCTGATATCGGTGCCGCCTTCGGGCAGGGCCAGGCTGCGCCGTTCGATCACCTTGTCGGTCGCGACCAGAAGCTCCAGTTCGCCGGCAAACGGCGCCTGGACCCGCAGCATGGCCGTGTCGCCCGGCTGGTAGAGGGGCTTGTCGGCGACCACCGACATCATGTCCGGGGTCTCGCCCAGGGCCGGCGGCACCGCCCAGCCGGCGCGGAACCGCACCGCGGTCAGGGCCCCTTCGGCGGCGTCGGCGACCTCCAGGCGGAAGCGGCCGTAATCGACCACCGGGGTCTCGATCACCGCCGGCTGGTCCGCGGCAACCGCGACGGTGCCCGACCCGACCGGGCGGTCGCGGACCACAACCTGATAGTTCCAGGCCCCGTCCTGGTGGAACCATTGATAGTCCCAGTCCTCGCGGATCAGGGTCCAGGTGACCGCTTGGGCGGCGCGGCGCGCGCCGACGCCGTCCAGCGCCACCAGATCGAAGCGCGCGGCCGAGGCTTCGGCCACCGCATCGCCGGTGAAGTGCGGCCGGAGCCCCAGCCACAGGGCGCGGGAGGTCACCGGCACGGTGACCCGGCGCGACACCGGCCGCCCGCTCGGTTCGAAAATATCGGCGCGGATCGCCGCTTCCAGGGGCTTCGGCGTGTCCGGCAGATCGCCGGCGGCGATGTCGTAATGGGCCTGGCCCTTGGCGTCGGTCACCGCGTCCTCGAGGGTGACCCGAACCGCCCGGACGTCGGCGTCGACGGGGCCGAACTGATAGGCGGCGAAGGCCGGAAAGGGCGTCGCGGCGGCCCCGATCATCACGTCGACGGCGCTGCGCAGCTCGGCGCCTGGGGCGCCGAACAGATATTTGGCGGCGATGTCGAGGGACAGCGGCACCGCCGGGTCGAGCCGTTCGGCGCCAAGCGTGACGCTCGCCTCGATCTGGGCCGGGACCACCTCCTCGACCGCGATCGCCTGGGTCAGGATGGGGTCGCGCGCCGGATCGGTGTGGAAGGCGACCGACCAGCCGCCGGTGCGGGCCGAGGACGAGATCGCCCAGTCCAGGGCATAGGCGCCGGCCGCCCCGGGGGCCAGGCTGCGCCGCTCCACCTCGACCCCATCGGGGCGCAGGATGCGGGCGGTCAGGGGCAGGGCCTCGACCGCATTGCCGGCATCGTCGCGCAGCAGGGCGGTGATGTGGGCGACCTCGCCCGGCCGATAGACGCCCCGGTCGGCATAGGCGAAGAGGTCGAGGGGTCCGGGCGGGAGACGCCCCGAAACGCCGCGGTCGGACAGGTCGAAGGCCGGCTTGGTCAAGTCCAGGAAGGTGAAGTCGCCGCCTGCGCCAAACGCCATGACCGCCGTCGGCACCCGACCGCCATCGCCGCGCAGCAGGCCGGGGTCGAACCGGACATGGCCGGTCTCGTCCGTGGTCGCCGCCGCCAGTTCGTCATTGTTGCGGGCATAGAGGCCGATCTTCAGGCCGGCCACCGGCTTGGCCGTCGCCAGGCTGCGGGCCGTGACATGCAAGCCGTCGCGGGCCGCCAGGGCGCTGAGGCCGGTATCGGTCACCACCACCCATTGGGTGGCCCGGGCGTCCCACTCCTCGGCCGCGCCGGTGGCCGGCATGGCGGTCAGGACATAGACCCCGGGCCTGGCCTGCTTGCGCATCGCCTCCAGGTCGACCGCCGTGACCACGCGCTGGTTCTTCCGGGCGGCGATGGCGATCTCGCCCTGCCACACCCGTTCGCCCAGGGTTCCGGCGATCTGGCGGGCGTCCCAGCCATTCAGGGCGGTCAGGAAATTGCCGTCATTCAGGACGTTCAGCAGGCCGCGGTCGCTGACCCGGTAGAGGTCGAGCTGGGCCTTGTCCAGATTGACCGACAGCAGCGGCACCCCGACCGCGCCGACCTTGGGCAGGATATAGGCGCCCTGGGTGAAGCCGACGCTTTCCGGGCGGTCGCCGGTCGCCAGGGGCACCGCCTCGTCGGCGGCCAGGGTTTCGCCGCTGGCAGCGGGCAGGCCTGCCGCGACGGTGATCTCGTAGGCCGTGCCGAAGGCCGCCCCGTCGATGCACAGGGTCTTGCCCCGGGCGGTCACGGCGCCGGAAAATTCCGGGGTGACCGAGACATAATCCTCGGGCACCACGGCCGGCGCCAGCGGATCGTAGAATTCCAGGCACAGGGCGGGCACGTCCTGGTCCTCATTGGCATAGGCCCGGACCACCCGGAACCGGGTCGCCTCTTCCAGCGCGGCGATGCGCGACGCGATCGCCGGGGTCGGCTTCAGCCTGGCCGCCGCCCGATAGACGTCGAGGCCGTCGCGCGGGGCGTCGTTGCGCTCCAGGGCGGTGGCCAGCAGGTCGAGAGCCGCCTGCTTGTCCTCGACCTTGAGCGCCAGCTCATAAGCGCGGTAGCCGGCGCCGATCGCCCGCCAATAATTGGCCGCGCCGAGCTGGGCCTGG
>JAJFJE010000411.1 GCA_021774355.1 Alphaproteobacteria bacterium | reverse complement strand
GGCGCAGGCCGCCGGTCGCGCCGAGCAGGACGACGTCAAGGCCGCGGCGCAATTCGGAAATAGCGCGATCGACGGAGACCAGGGCGGAGTGGCCGGGGGGAAGCGGGCTGGGCGACATGAGCGGCAGTCTAAGCACAGTTTTCCGGCCGATGCATGCCGCATGATCTGGGCGGATTTGCCTCACCTGCCCGGTGCCCCCGGATCGAGTCGCGCCTTGTTCTCGCCGCCGTGACGCCGGACAATGGCACGATGATCGCGTGTGAAGACCTTGCCGCAAGCCGCCATGGGGCGACCCTGGTCCTGCCCGGGGCGGCACTGCGCCGCGCCCTGGCGGAACCGTTGGCCGGTGCCGGCTTCGACATCCGCGACCAGGCCTCGGACGAGGCGGCCGACCTCGTGCTGCTCGACCGGGACGAGGGCGGCGCGGCCGCGGGGGACGAGGCCGCCATTGCCGCGGGCTGCCCCCTGCCGGTGATCGCCCTGCGCGGACCGGGCGATCTGCGCCCGCCTGCGGGCCTGCCGGGCCAGGTCACCCTGATGGACAAGCCGGCCCGGCTGGCGGCGTTGGTGGCCCTGATCGAGAGCCGGCTGGCCCCCGGGACCGCGCCGCTGGCCATCGGCCCGGCGCGGCTTTACAGCCACGCCAAGACCCTGCTCGGCGCCTGCGGCCAGGCGGTCCGGCTGACCGGGATGGAACAGGCCCTGCTGGTCCGCCTGCTCGGCCAGGATGGCCAGTCGGTGGCGCGGGAGACCCTGCTGCGCGAAGTCTTCGGCTATCGCGGCGACGCCCAGACCCATACCGTCGAGACCCATGTCTACCGGCTGCGGCGCAAGCTCGGCGCGGTGCTCGACGGCGCCGAGTCGCTGCTCTGCGCCGACGCGGGGGGCTATCGCCTGGGCGCCGGGGCGCAGTCCCTCAACGGCCGGTAAACTGCGGCGGCCGCTTCGCGGCAAAGGCTTTCAACCCCTCCTGATGATCGGCCGAGGCCCAGCACCGGGCGATGCGTTCGGCGGCGATGGCGGGGTCGAGGCTGCCCCGGACGATTTCGTTCAGGCTTTGCTTCATGCCCTGGACGGCCAGCGGCGCCAGGCTGCATAGCCGGTCGACCAGGGCGGCGACCGCCGGCTCCAGGCCGTCGCGCGGCACCAGCCGGTCGACCAGGCCGGCCTCGACCAGGGCCGGACCGGCGAATTCCTCGACCGACAGGATCAGCCGCTTGGTCACGTTGAGGCCCAGCCGCTCGACCATCCGGCGCAGCCCCGAGGGGGCGTAGTGGAGGCCCAGCCGGGCGGGCGGGACGAATACCCGCATGCCCTCGACGCCGATGCGGAAATCGGCCGCCAGGACCAGTTCGACGGCGCCCCCGAAGACGCCGCCATTCAGGGCCGCCACGACCGGCAGGGGGACCCGCTCCAGCCGCTCGGCAAGCCGTTCCAGGGGGCCTTCGCGGACCCCGCCCGCGGCGATGTCGGTGATCGAGATGCCCGAGCAGAAGCTGCGGGCCGTGCCCCCCGACAGCACCAGGCAACGCAGGCCGGGGGTCGCCATCACTGTTTCCAGGTGACGTTCGAAGAGGGCCAGGTCGCCGCCGTCCAGGGCGTTGTGCCGCTCGGGACGATTGAGGGTGATGGTCGCGCGGTCGCCCTCAAGGGCGAGCAGGATGGTATCGGTCATGTCCAGACGCTAACCAGCCGGGGTCGCCGGGGCAATTCCCATCGGGTGGCAATCAGCGCGCAAGATCACTGGCCGCGGCGCCCGGCCTGACGTAGGATGACGCAAAACTATTGGGGAGGAGCAAGGATGGTAGCGCACGACCCCTGGCTCGTGACGCTTTCGCTGATCGTCGCGATACAGGGGGCTTATGTCGGCCTGTCCCTGACCGATCAGGTCACCCATAATCATGGGTTCCGGCGCCGGCTGTTGCTGGCGGCGGCGGCGATCTGTTTTGCCGTCACCATCTGGTCGATGCACTTCGTCGGCATGCTGGCGGTCCGCCTGTCGTTCCCGGTCGACTATCTGGTGTTCCCCACCCTGCTATCCTTCCTGGTCTGCGTCATGGTCGTGGGGGCGGCGGTCTTTGCCGTCAGCGCCGGCCAGCTGACCCGCGTGCGCCTGGCCGCGTCCGCTGGCTTCATGGGCGGTGGCATCGCCTCGATGCACTACATCGGCATGACCGCCCTTCATGCCAGCGCCCACATGGACCATGCGCCGATTTTCGTGGTCGCCAGCGTGGCGGTCGGCATTGCCGCCTCCGGCCTCGGCCTGTGGCTGGCCGGCGGCCAGCATCGCCGGCCGCCCCTGCTGCTGTCGGCATCCGCCTTGGGAGTGGCCATTGCCGGGATGCATTATACCGCCATGGAAGGGGTGACCCTGATCCCCTTCGACAGCCGCATCGCCACGGCGCCGGTCCTGTCGCCCGACCTGCTGGCGATCGTGGTGGCCATCGTCGCGTTCATTCTTTCGGCGGTATTTCTGCTGACCCTGGTGCCGGAACGGTCCGACTGGCTGCCGGTGGAAACGCCCGGGCCCGGCCGGCCCGCTGCGCCGCCTGGCCGAGCAATTGCCGGTCGAACGGGATGGCGCCACCCATTATGTCGCGGTCAGCGACATCGTCGCGGTCCACGCCAATGCCCATTACAGCTACGTCTTCGACGGCAAGGTGAAATATTTTTGTCCCCTGGCCATCGGCGAC
>JAJFJE010000042.1 GCA_021774355.1 Alphaproteobacteria bacterium | reverse complement strand
CGTCGGACGGCGGGATCGGGGGGGACGATCCCTTGCACTTTGCCGCCCGTTTATACGAGTAACATGGATCCGGAATGTGTCCGGTTCAAGGCCTACCATATGCGCCCGCTGCAACACTGCGATGCCTTTACGCGATTTCCGGTTGCGAAACCGATTGTCAATTCACGCATCGGAGGCCGCCAGCCGCTCGTCCCGGCGGCGCTGAACGATCTGTCGCTTCTGCAGCAGCGACGCCGCGATCACGCCGAGCGTGACGATGCCGATCATGATCGTTGATAAGGCATTGATTTCCGGGGTGACGCCCAGGCGTACTGCGGAATAGATCCGCATCGGCAGGGTGGTCGCGCCCGGGCCGGTCGTGAAGGACGAAATGACCAGGGTGTCGACCGACAGGGTAAAGGACAGGAGCCACCCCGAAACCAGGGCCGGGGTGATAACCGGCAGGGTGATGACGAAGAAGGTCTTTGCCGGGGTCGCCCCCAGGTCCTGGGCGGCCTCCTCGATCGACAGGTCGAAGGAGACCAGGCGCGATTGCACGACCACCGCGACATAGGCCATGCAGAACGAGGTATGGGAGATCACCACGGTCCAGAAGCCGCGATCCCAATCCAGGGACACGAACAGCAGCAGCAGGGACAGGCCGGTGATCACCTCGGGCATGACCAGGGGCGCGTAGATCATCCCGGTAAACAGGGTCCGACCGCGAAAACTGGTGAAGCGGGCCATGACGTAGCCCGCAATCGTACCCAGCACCAGGGACAGGGTCGATGCCACCACGGCGATTTCGAGGGTGATCCAGGCGGCGTCGAGCATCTGCCGGTTCTGCAGCAGCTCGCTGTACCATTTGGTCGAGAAGCCGGCCCAGACGGTGACCAGCCGGGACTCGTTGAACGAATAGACCACCAGGATCAGGATCGGGGCATAGAGGAAGCCGAGACCAAGCACCAGGGAGCCGTAGTTGAACGGGGTCAGGCCGCGTTTCATCGGGCGGCCTCCTGGACCTTGGCCTGCTGGCGCTGGAACAGCACGATCGGCACGATCAGCAGCAACAGCAGCACGACAGCCACCGCGCTCGACACCGGCCAGTCCCGGTTGCCGAAGAATTCGACCCACATGGTCTTGCCGATCATCAAGGTGTCCGAGCCGCCCAGCAGGTCGGGAATGACGAATTCGCCAACCGCCGGGATGAACACCAGGAAGCAGCCGGCGATGATACCGGGCATGGCCAGGGGCACGGTGACCATCCAGAACGCCTTGATCGGCCGGCAGCCGAGGTCGGCCGCCGCCTCCAGCAGGGTCAGGTCCATCCGTTCCAGATTGGCGTAGAGCGGCAGGATCATGAACGGCAGGTAGGAATAGACGATGCCGATATAGACGGCCCAGTCGGTGTTGAGGATGACCAGCGGCTTGCTGATCACCCCCAGCCAGAGCAGGAAGCTATTGAGCAGGCCCTCGTTCTTCAGGATCCCGATCCAGGCATAGACGCGGATCAGGAACGAGGTCCAGAACGGCAGGATGACCAGCATCAGCAGGGTCGGCCGCACCTCTTCCGACGCCCGGGCCATGGCGTAGGAGATCGGGAAGCCGACCAGCAGGGTGATGACGGTCGAGATCACCGCGATCTTGACCGAGTTCAGATAGGCGATGACATAAAGATTATTGGTCCACAGCGACCAATAGGTCGCCAGGTTCAGCTTGACCGAAAGGTAGAAATCGACGCCGTCGTCGACCAGGTCGAACAGCGGCGTATAGGGCGGCGCGGCGATCACCACTTCCGCAAAGCTGATCTTCAGGACGATCAGGAAGGGCACCAGGAAGAACGCCGCGAGAAAGCCATAGGGCAAGGCGATGACCAGGCCGCGCGGGGTCACGCCCAGGCGGCGGGCCGCTGCGAGCAGCCAGCGATAGGGCGGAACGGACTGCATCAGGCGGCGATGCAGCAGGTGGCCGGTGCCGGGCAGGACCCCGGCCAGATAGGCCGCGGCCGGGCGTTCGTCCGGGGGGCCGCTCATGACACCAGCACCACGCCGGAATCCGCGGCCCAGGACAGGTAGACCTGGTCGTCCCAGGTGATCGGCCGCTCTTTCAGCCGGGTCAGATTGGCCTGGGTGGCGGTGACCTTTTTACCCGACGGCAGGCGGACGTGATAGACGGAGAGATTGCCCAGATAGCCGATATCCCAGACCTGGCCCGCGACCGTGTTCCGCGCCTGGCCGTCCGGCGGGGCCAGCGAGACATGGAATTTTTCCGGCCGCACGGCGACCCAGGCCGCCGCGCCGGCAGGCGCCGAGACGCTGCGGTCGACATAGATGTCGCATAGCGCATCTTCCGAGCGCAGCAGGACATGGTCGGCCGCCGACTCGACGATCCGGGATTCGAAGACGTTGACGTCGCCGATGAACTCGGCGACGTAACGGGAATTGGGAAATTCATAGATCTCGGACGGAGTCGCGACCTGGGCGATGCGGCCGTGATTCATCACCGCGATGCGCGACGACACGGTCATCGCCTCCTCCTGGTCGTGGGTCACGATCACAAAGGTGATGCCGACCTGTTCCTGGATGTTCATCAGCTCGAACTGGGTCTGCTCGCGCAGTTTCTTGTCCAGGGCGCCGAGCGGCTCGTCCAGCAGCAGCATCTTGGGCTTCTTGACCAGGCTGCGGGCCAGGGCGACGCGTTGGCGCTGGCCACCCGACAATTGGTGCGGCTTGCGCTTGGCGAAGGACGAGAGCTGGACCAGGGCCAGCATATCCTCGACCCGGGCGGCGATCTGGGGGCGCGGAATATGGTCCTGCTTGAGTCCGAAGGCGACGTTCTGTTCCACCGTCATATGGGGAAACAGGGCGTAGGACTGGAACATCATGTTCACCGGCCGCTCGTAGGGCGGGACCGATGACATGTCCGTTCCGTCGATCTCGATGCGGCCGGCGGTCGGGGTTTCGAAGCCGGCCAGCATGCGCAGCAAGGTGGTCTTGCCGCAGCCCGAGGGACCGAGCAGCGAGAAGAACTCGCGCTGGTAGATATCGAGGGAGATATTGTCGACCGCGACGAAGCTGCCGAAGGTCTTGGTCACGTTGATCAGACGGATATAGGGCTTGGCGCCCGGGTCCTTCCACGGCTCGAACGGCACTCTCGGATTCGGCTTATCCATCGCGGCCCCCAACTCGCCCCAAAGAAGAAGGGCGGCAGATCGCTCTGCCGCCCCGGTGTTCAGAGACCGGCCTTGACCCCGGTCCAGATGTCGTTGAGCACCCGTTGGGATTTGGGGTCGTAGGGTGTCACCACATAGAGATGGGACAGGGTGTCCTCGGAGGGGTAGATCGCGCCGTTCTCCAGGATCTCCGGCGGCAGCAGCGGCTTGGCATCGCCGCTGCCGCTGGCATAGGCGATGTATTCCGTGTTCTTGGCGGCAACGTCGGGGCGCATCATGAAGTCGATGAACTTCAGGGCATTTTCCGGATGGGGCGCATCCTTTGGCATGGCCAGATTGTCGAACCAGATCAGCGCCCCCTCCTTGGGGATGGAATAGCCGACGTCGACACCGTTATTGGCTTCCGCGGCCCGCGACTGGGCCTGAATGACATCGCCCGACCAGCCCACGGCGATGCAGATGTCGCCATTGGCCAAGTCGTTGATGTATTGCGAGGAATGGAACTTTGTGATGAACGGCCGGATGGCCTTCAGCACCGGCTCGGCCAGTTTGATGACCGCGGGGTCCTTGGAATTCGGGTCCTCGCCCAGATAGTTGAGGGCCGCCGGAATCATCTCGTCCGGGGCGTCCAGGACCTCGATGCCGCAATCCTTGAACTTGGCCAGGATGGTCGGGTCGAAGATCAGCTTCCAGGAATCGACCGGGGCGTCGGGCATGATCGCCGCGACCTTTGCGACATTATAGCCGATGCCCGTCGTCCCCCACATGTAGTTGACCGCATATTCATTACCCGGGTCGTACTTGGCCAGGCGCGCGGTGATCGCGGGGTCCTGGTGGACGATGTTGGGCAGCTTGGACTTGTCGAGCGTCTGGAACACGCCAGCCTGGATCTGCCGGCCGAGGAAGGTCCCCGTGGGCACGACGATATCGTAGCCGGTGCTGCCGGCCAGGAGCTTGGTCTCCAGCGTATCGTTCGAATCGAAGGTGTCGTAGACCACCTTGATGCCGGTCTCCCGGGTAAAGGCTTCGAGATTGGCGTCGTCGATATAGTCCGACCAGTTAAAGACATTGACCACCCCGGCGGGCGGTGCCGCAGCGGCCGGCGGCGGGGGTGCCGCGCTCTCGGCCGGCGGGGTCGCCATGGCGGTGTCCATGGGCGCCGCTTCCGGCGCGGCGGCCGGCGCCTCGGCGGCATCCGGGGGGGCGGTTTCGGCAGGGGCGGCCGGCATTTCGGCCACAGCCGGGGTCTCGGGGGCAGCGGGTGTCTCGGGGGCAGCGGGTGTCTCGGGGGTCGCGGGCATGTCGCCCGCGGCTGCCGTTTCCATCGTGGCCGGCGCTGCGGCCTCGGGCGTGGAAGCGGGGGGCGGCGCCGGCAGCAAGGTGAAATACGCCATTATGGCGAGGCCGATCACAATGACGGCGACCGCTATCTTTTTATTCATGCCCTCAGCTCCCATCGATGATGGCGGGGGACCCCCGGTTCGGGTACCGAGTTTGGGCGCGTCGCAGCATGGCGGTCAACAGCTTGCTGCTGTGCTTTGGCCGACGGGGGCGTGGTCGCAACGGCCTGGGCCGGGTCCCCACGGGACACCGGGCACCGGAAGCGGCGGCCGAACTGGCCTGATCGCGATCGCCGGCAGGGCCGGGATGATGGTGCCGACGCGCGGATTTGAACCGCGGACCTACTGATTACGAATCAGTTGCTCTACCCCTGAGCTACGTCGGCATCGGCCAGTCCGGAGCGGACGGCAAGGCGGCCGGACCATAATGAATGCCGGGCCGGGCCGCAAGCGATCCGCGCAGGGGGCGATCAGAAGGCCGGCCAATCATCCAGGCTGTCGATGTCGCGCCAGGCCCGAACACAGGCATTGGTCGGGTCCATCCCGGTAAAGATCGCGCCTTCCGCCCAGCGCCGCCGCAACAGGCCGACCAGCGGCCGGCCCTCGTGGTTGACCCATTTGCGCATCTCGCCGGGCACCGCCCCTTTCAGGCCGGCATTGAGGCGGATGAGCATGGTCGATTTGGCCAGGCTGCCGCTGCCCAGATTATAGGTCCAGGAGATCAGGGCCGCGGCCTCGCAATCGGTCAGCGGCACCTTGACCCGCAGGTGCACCGCCCGCGCCGCACCCTCCATGTCCCGGCGCAGCAGGGCCTCCGCCTCGGCTTCGGTGACCGGCGCGGTCCCGGCCGTGACCGGATGGCCGGCGCCGTCGACAATGCTGCCATAGCCGATGGTCCAGGTGCCGCCCGGCTGGGCGCCGTTATCGTCGTAAGGGGTGGCGAAAAAGCCTTCGACACGCTTGACCACGGCCGCCGCCGCGGCCGGAACGGTGCCGTCCCAGAGCGGCGCCTGGATGCTTTTCCGGGCCATTGTTCCCCCCGCAGTCTGTTTTGCGGGGATCATACAACCCATGATCGCATTCGTCCAGATGCGCGGTGGGTTATGCGAAAGCACGCCGGAGCGCGCCGGGGATCATATCGGGTGGTGGGCGGCAGCCGCCGGCC
>JAJFJE010000410.1 GCA_021774355.1 Alphaproteobacteria bacterium | reverse complement strand
ACCGCCTCGGCGGTCGCCTTGCGCTGGTCCAGCGGCGTCAGGGTGATGGTCAGGGTGCCGGTCTTGAGCGCGTTCCACAGGCCGACGCCGACCGCGCTGGTGACGGCCGCGACGGCCGGATCGGCCAGCAGGATGCGGCTGACCGCGCCCTGGCGCTCGCTCATCGCCGCGAAGGAAATATCGGCCGGGGCGTCGGTGACGGCACGGATGACGCCGCTGTCCTGGCGCGGCAGGAAGCCCTTGGGAACCGCCGCGAACAGCACCGCGACCACGACGACGCTAAGGCCGACGCCGCCCAGCATCAGGCCCGGGCGGGCCAGGGCCCAGTCCAGGCTGCGGCCATAGGCGGCGGTGGCCCGGGCGATCGGGCCCTGGCCCGGACGGTCCGGCGCCCGCCCGTCGGCCGGTTTCAGCAGCCGGGCGCAGAGGCTGGGGGTCAGGGTCAAGGACAGCCCGGCCGACAGGGTGATGGCGACCGCGAGGGTCAGGCCGAATTCGCGGAAGAAACGCCCCAGCAGGTCGGGCATGAACAGGATCGGGATGAGGGCGGCGAGCAGGGCGGCGGTCAGGGCGACGATGGTGAAGGCAACCTGGCGGGCCCCGCGCAGGGCTGCCTGGCGCGGCGGCAGGCCCTGCTCGATCAGGCGGGTGACGGTCTCGACCATGACGATGGTGTCGTCGACGATAAAGCCGATGGCGATGACCAGTGCCATGATCGACAGGTTGTCCAGGCTGAAGCCCAGGCCGTACATGGCGGCGAAACTGCCGGCCAGGGTCACCGGGATGGTCAGCGCCGGGATCAGCGGGGCGGCGCCATGGCGCAGGAACAGCCCGACCACCACCACCACCAGGGCAATCGTCGCGACCATGGTCGCCTGCAGGTCGGCAATGCCGCTGCGCAGGGTGCGGGTGCGGTCGGCGACCACATGGATGGCGATGGCCGGCGGCAGCCAGGCGCGCAGTTGGACCAGGCTCGCGCGCACCCGGTCGACCGTCGCCAGGGTGTTGGCCCCCGGCTCCTTGCGGATATCGACCAGAACCGCCCGGTCGCCGTTGAACCACGAGCCGACCTTGAGGTTGCCCGGCGCCGTGCCCACCGTGGCGACGTCGCCCAGGCGGATCGGGGCACCGCCCGACCAGGCGATGATCTGGCGCCGCAGGCTGGCGGCGTCGCGCACCGTCCCGGTAACGGTAATAACGACACTGCGGTCCGGGCCTTCCAGGCTGCCGGCAGGCAGCGTGACCACCGCCTGTTCGAGGGCCACGCGGACATCGTCGAGGGTCAGGCCGCGGGCCGCCAGGGCCTGGGGATCGGCCTGGATGCGCAGGGCGCTTTTGTCGGCACCGCTGATCTCCACCTGGGCGACGCCCGGCACCTGGGTCAGGTGCTGGACGATCAGCCGGTCGGCCCAGTCATAGACCGCATCGGGCGGCAAGGCATCGCTCGACAAGGCGAGGGTCAGGATCGGGAAGACATTGGGGTTGGCCTTGATATAGAGCGGCGGCTGCGGCATCGCCGCGGGCAGGTCGGCGGCGACCGCGTTCAAGGCCGCCTGGACGTCATGGGCAATACTGTCGATATCCCGGCCCAGGGCGAACTGGGCGACGATGGTGGTGCTGCCCTCGGTGTTGATCGAATTCAACTCGTCGAGCCCGGCGATGACCCCCAATTGCCGTTCGATGGGGGTGGCGACGGCGGCGGCCATGGTTTCCGGGCCGGCGCCCGGCAGGGCTGCCCGGATGACGATGGTCGGCAGGTCGACCACCGGCATCGACGAGACGGGCAAGGCGAGATAGCCGGCAAGGCCGAGCAGCAGCAGCCCGATGGCCGACAGGCTGGTGGCCACCGGGCGGCGAATGAAGGGGCCCGACAGGCTCATCTATTCGGCGGCCGCCGGCCGGGCTGCGGCGCGGCGCAGCCGCTGCTGCAGCCGGTCGAAGGCGAGGAAGATGACGGGCGTGGTATAGAGGCTGAGAAGCTGGCTGACCATCAGGCCGCCGACCATGGCGATGCCCAGGGGCTGGCGCAACTCGGCCCCGGCGCCGCCGGCCAGGGCCAGAGGCAGGGCACCGAGCAGGGCCGCGAAGGTCGTCATCATGATCGGCCGGAACCGCAGCAGGCAGGCCTGGACGATCGCCTCCGGTGCTGCCAGGCCCTGGCGGCGCTGGGCGTCGAGGGCGAAGTCGATCATCATGATGGCGTTCTTCTTGACGATGCCGATCAGCAGGATGATGCCGATCAGGGCGATCACGTCGAGGTCGTGGCCGGTCACGATCAGGGCCAGCAGCGCCCCGGCGCCGGCGGCGGGCAGGGTCGAGAGAATAGTGATCGGGTGGATATAGCTCTCGTAGAGAATGCCCAGCACGATATAGACGGTGATCACGGCCGCCAGGATCAGCCAGAGCTGGTTGTCCCGGGCATAGTGGAATTCGGCGGCGCTGCCGATGAAGCGGCCGCTCACCCCCTCGGGCAGGCCGATCGCCTGTTCGGCTGCACCGATCGCCGCCGTGGCGGCCCCCAGCGAGCCGCCGGGCGGCACATTGAAGGACAGGGTGACGGCGGGGAAGGGGCCCTGGTGGGTCAGCGCCAGGGGCGCCCGGTCGAGGGTCACCCGGGCCACCGCCGACAGCGGCACCATGGCGCCCGCCGCCGATTTCACAAACAGCCGGCCGAGCGCCGCGGGATCCTGGCGAAACCGGGGATCGACCTCCAGGACCACGTGATACTGGTTGGTCTGGGTGTAGAGCGTCGCGATCTGGCGCTGGCCGAAGGCGTCGTAGAGGGTCTCGTTGATCGTCCGCACGGCAACGCCCAGGCGCGCGGCGGCGTCGCGGTCGATCGCCAGGGTCGCCGCCAGGCCGCCATATTGCGCGTCGGACACGACGTCGGCGAGATCGGGCTGGCCGCGCAGCGCCGCGACCAGCCGTTCCGACCACTGGTTGAGCGCGGCCGGGTCGGCGCTTTGCAGCAGATATTGATATTGCGTGCGGGTGGCGCTGGAGCCGATGGCGAGGTCCTGGGCGGCCTGCAGATAGAGGGTCATGCCCTGGACCCCCGCGACGGCGGCCTTGAGCCGGGCCATGATCGCCACCACCCCGGCGCGGCGTTCCGCCACCGGTTTCAGATTGATATAGAGGCGGCCGGTGTTGCCGGTGGTGTTGATGGTGCCGGTGCCGACAAAGGAACTGACCGAGACCACGTCCGGATCGCGCTGCACCACGGCGGCGATGTCCTGCTGGCGAACGGCCATGGCGGCAAAGGAAATTTCGGGCGCCGCGTCGGTTACGCCGATGATCAGGCTGGTATCCTGGTCGGGCAGGAAGCCCTTGGGGGCGGCGAGATAGAGCAGCAGGGTGGCGGCAACGGTCGCCCCGGTGATGACCAGGGTGGCGGTCTGGTGGCGCAGGACAAAGCCCAGGCTGGCCTGGTAGCGGCCCAGCAGGCCGTCGAACCAGGCCTCGCTCCAGGCCAGCAGCCGGCCGGGCGGCTTGGCCGCGGTCGCCGCCGGCAGCAGGGTGGCGCACATCATCGGGGTCAGGGTCAGGGAGACCGCGGCCGAGATCGCCACCGCCGCCGACAGGGTGACGGCGAATTCGTGAAACAGCCGGCCGACCACCCCTTCCATCAGCAGCAGGGGCAGGAACACCGCGATCAGGGACACGGTCAGCGACACGATGGTGAAGCCGATCTGCCGGGCGCCGTTCAGCGCTGCGACCAGCGGCGTCGCCCCGGCCTCGAGGTGGCGGACGATGTTCTCGATCATCACGATGGCGTCGTCGACCAGGAAGCCGGCGGCGATCGCCAGGGCCATCAGGGACAGGTTGTCCAGGCTGAAGCCGGCCAGGGCCATCACCCCGAAGGTCGCGATCAGGGATACCGGCAGGGTGATGCTGGGGATCACGGTCGCCCACAGCCGGCGCAGGAACAGGAAGATCACCAGGACCACCAGGGCGACGCTGAGCGCCAGGGTGAACTGCATGTCGGCGATCGAGGCGCGGATGGTCGCGGTGCGGTCGGTCAGTACGGTCAGGCGCACCGTCGGGGGCAGGGCGGCGACCAGCTGCGGCAACAAGGCGCGGACCGCATCGGCGACGGCGATGACATTGGCGCCGGGCTGGCGCTGAATGTTCAGGATCACCGCCGGGCGGCCGTCGGCCCAGCCGGCCAGGCGGTCGTTCTCGACCCCGTCGACGGCGCTGCCCACATCCTTCACCCGGACCGGCGCGCCGCCCCGCTCGGCGACGATCTGTTCGGCATAGGCGGCGGCGTCGAGCAACTGGTCGTCGGTACTGATCTGGAACGATTGCCGGGGTCCGTCCAGCGCGCCCTTGGGCCCCGATGCGGTCGCCCCGCGCAGGGCCTGGGCGACATCGCCGAGCGACAGGCCGAGGCCGGCCAGGGCCCCGGGGTCGAGGCGCACCCGCACGGCGGCCTTCTGGCCGCCTTCGGTGGTGACCAGGCCGACGCCGCTCACCTGGGACAATTTCTGCACCACCAGGGTATCGGCCAGGTCGTTGACCTGGCGCAGCGGCAGCTGGTCCGCGGTCAGGGCCAGGATCAGCACCGGGGTATCGGCCGGGTTGACCTTGTTATAGGCCGGCCGGCTGGGCATCAGGTCGAGCGGCAACAGGCCGGTGGCGGCATTGATCTGGGCCTGGACGTCCTGGGCCGCCGCCTCGATGTCGCGGCCCAGGGCGAATTGCAGGGTAATCCGGCTGGTGCCGAAGGCGCTGACCGAGCGCATCGCGGACAGCCCGGCGATCTGCCCCAGCTGATGTTCCAGCGGCGTCGTGACCAGGGCGGCCATGACATCGGGAGCCGCCCCGGGCAGCCGGGCGCTGACCTCGATGGTCGGAAACTCGACCGCCGGAAGGGCGCTTACCGGCAGCAGGCGATAGCCCAGAAGCCCCAGCAGCACCACCCCGACGATCATCAGGGTGGTCGCCACCGGGCGCAGGATGAAGGGGCGCGAGACCGACATGGGCCGGTCAGCCGCCCGGTGCCGGCGCCACCGCCTGGGTCGGGACGCCCGCCTGCAGCTTGTACTGGCCGTCGATCACGACCCGTTCGCCGGGGGCGAGCCCGCTGGCGATCAGCGCCTGGCCATCCTGCATCCGGGCCACGGTGACCGCCCGCATCGCGGCGCTGTGGTCCGGCTTGACCACCCAGACATAGGCGCCGTCGGGACCCTGCTGGAGGGCGGTGGCCGCGATCACCGGCCCCTGATGAAGGGCGAGACGCAGCCGGGCGTTGACGAACTGGCCGGGCCACAAAGCGTGATCGGCATTGCCGAAGGTCGCCTTCAGTTTGACCGTGCCGGTGGCCGGATCGATCACATTGTCGACCAGGTCCAGGCGGCCCCGGGCCAGGACCGTGGCATTGTCCTTGGCCAGCGCCGTGACGGTCAGGGGGCCGGCCGCCATGGCCGCGGTGATCGCCGGCAGATGGTCGGCATTCAGCGTGAAGATCACGGCGATCGGCTGCAACTGGGTGATGGTCACCAGGGGCCCGGCGTCGCCGGCATGGACCAGATTGCCGATATCGACCTGGCGCAGCCCGGTGCGCCCGGAGATCGGCGCGCGGATGCTGGCATAGTCGAGCTGGGTCCGGGCATAGTCCCGCTGGGCAAGGTCCGCGGCGACCCGGGCCGCGGCCTGGGCGACCTCGGCCCGCTGGGTGTCGACGGCCCGCTTCGAGGCGAACTCGCCGATCCGGACCAGGCGGTCGAGATTGACCTTGGCATCCTTCAACAGGGCCTGGTCGCGCAGCAGATTGGCCTCACGCTCGGCCAGATTGGCCTGGAACGGCCGGGGGTCGATCTCGACCAGGATGTCGCCCTGGACGACGTCGCTGCCTTCCGCGAAGCGGATCGCGGTGATCTGGCCATCCACCTGGGCCCGGACCTGCACGGTGTTCGAGGCTTGGACGGTGCCGATGCCGTCGAGATAGATCGCCACCGGCCGGGCACTGGCGACCCCGATCACCACCGGCACCGGGGCGGTCGGATCGCCGCCGCGCGCCGGCGCCCGGCCGGTGACCAGGAAATGGGCGACCACCATGGCCCCGATGCCGACCGCGGTGACCTGCATCGGCCGCCGCCACGCTTCGGCCGGGGCGATCTGCAGGGCTTGCCGGCGCAGCCAGTCAATCATGGCCGGCGCCCGCGGCACTGGGGCCGCCGAGCAGGCCCCAATCGTCCAGCCGGGCGACGGCGTTGGCGATACCGTCTTCGGCCCGGATGCGGGCGCCCAGCGCCGCCGCCGCCGCGCCCATCGCCGGCGCGCCCGCCGCCGCAATGGCGTGCCCCAGGCGCTCGGCGGTAAGGCCCCGGCGGTCGAGATAGGGCGGTGCGGCACCCAGCTGGGCCAGGCGATGGGCCCAGAACGGCTGGTCGCCGAAGAACGGCACGACCACCGAGGGGATGCCGGCCCGTGCCGCCGCCGCCGTGGTGCCGGCCCCGCCATGGTGGATGGCCAGGGCGACCCGCGGGAACAGCCAGTCATGAGGGGCCTGTTTCAACACGAAGATCTGGTCGTCGATCTGGCCCTGGCCGGCGCCCAGCCCACCCCAGCCGGTGGCCAGGATGGCGCGCCGGCCGCTGGCCCGCACCGCCGCCAGAACGGCCGCGCGCAGCCGCTCGGCATCCTGGCTGACCATGCTGCCGAAGCCGGCATAGAGCGGCGCAGGCCCGGCGGCAAGAAACCGGGCGAGATCGTCGGGCGGGGTCCAGGACGGGGCCTCGTCCAGGAACCAATAGCCGGCGACCTCGATATCCGGCGACCAGTCCGGCGATTTCGGCACCATGTGGCGGCTATAGCCATAGAGCACCCGCCGGTTGGTCGCGGGGCCGCTGTAATAGGGGCCGATCCAGGGGTAGGACCGCAGCCCCAGCTGGGGCCGGACGACGCCGTCGATCGACGGGCTGATGACCCGCCAGGTGACCACCCGCAGGACGTGATAGAGGATCAGGTTGGCGAGCCCCGGCAAGGGCCGGCGGGGCGGCGGCAGCACCACCGGGGGGATTTCCCGGCACGGCGTCATCGGCTGCAACTGGGCCTGGACGCAGGGAATGCCCAGGGCCTCGCTGAGCGAGGCAACCAGCACGGTGGCACTCCCGGCGCCGATCAGCAGGTCGGCGTCGTGACATGCGGCGCGGCCTTCCGCGGCCCAGTGCTCGGCCATCTCGCGCAGCCGCCGGCGCATGGTCGAAGCGACTTTGAAGATGTTCAGGCCGTGCTCCATGGTGTCGGGCTCGGCCTTGATCAGCATTTCGTAGTCGGCCGTCAGGGGCGCGAAGTCGACCCCGAAACCGGTGACCAGGGCCCGGAAATTCGCGCTGGTGGCGATCCGCACCGCGTGCCCGGCGCCGATCAGCCCCCGGGCCAGTGCCGTGAAGGGGCGGATATCGCCCTGGGTTCCGACCGCAAAGATGGTAATCCGCAACGGCTTTCTCCCGTGACCGTTCACGCCGGCAGCAATTCGGCCTGAACGGTCGTCGGTTCGCGCAGGGCGGCGGCGAGCAGGGGGCCGATCTGGGCCAGGGTGGCAGGGTCCAGCATGGCCTGATGATGGCACGCAATGGCGTGTTGTTCGATGGTTCCCGCAATATGGGGCGACCAGGCGGCCGGCCCATGATTCAGCAGCCCGTCCAGATCGGCGCCCTTGCCCTCGGTGGCGCGGATCAGCGTCAGGTCGGCGTCGACCCGCCCCGGCACGAAGCTCCGGGCCAGGCGCAGGTTATTGTCGATCACCCGGCGCAGGCTGGGGACCAGATCGGGATTGCGCTGCTGCATGTCCTGGACCACGGGAATGGCGAAGACGTCGTAGCGCGCGCAGATGAAAGCGGCCAGGGCGTCCCTGGTCAGGGGCCGGGCGCCATATTCGGCGGCGTCGTAGCCAAGGAAGGCAAGCGCGCCCGCCACCTCGGAGGCCTCGTCGGCCGCAGCACCGGGCGCTGCAGCGACGAACGGATAGGCGTCGAGCAGGCCGAGAAAAGCGACCCGGTCGCCCGCCAGACCCAGAAGCCGGGCCATTTCGTGGGCGACCAGGCCGCCGAAGGACCAGCCCAGCAGGTGATAGGGCCCCCGGGGCTGGATCTGGCGCAGCCGCGCGACATAGAGCTCGGCCATCGCCGTGACGCTGGCCGGGAGCGGTTCGGCCCGGGTGGTGCCATCGGCTTGCAGGGCATAGAGCGGGCGGTCGGGGCCGAGATGGCGGGCGAGGCCGGCATAGCCCCAGCCCAGGCCGAGCACCGGATGGATGCAGAACAGGGGCGCCGCATCGGCGCCGGTGCGCAGGGCCAGGGTCGCTGCAAAGGGGTCGTGGGCGCTGCTTTTTTCCAGTTGCTCGGCCAGGCCGGCGATGGTCGGCGTGCCGAAGATCGCCCCCAGCGGAATTTCCACGGCAAAGCGTTGGCGCAGCGCCGCGATCATCCGGGCTGC
>JAJFJE010000409.1 GCA_021774355.1 Alphaproteobacteria bacterium | reverse complement strand
CAGGGCCAAGTCAAGGCGCAGAACAATCTGGGCGTGCTCTACGACAAAGGCCTTGGCGTGCCCCAGGACCGGACCGAGGCGGCGAAGTGGTACCGCCGGGCGGCCGAGAAGGGCTTTGCCCGGGCCCAGTTCAACCTTGGGGTGATGTGTGACTTCGGGACCGGGCTGCCGGAAGACGACCGGGAGGCCGCGAAGTGGTACCGCAAGGCCGCCCAGCAGGGCGATCAGGAGGCCCAGTTCAACCTGGCCCTGATGCTCGACACCGGCGAGGACGAGGTCGCCGCTGACAAGGCGGAAGCGGCCCTGTGGTATCGCAAGGCGGCCGAACAGGGCAATGACGCGGCGGCCAACAATCTGGGGGCCCTGCTCGACAGCGGCGGTCCCGGGGTGCCGCAGGATGCCGCCGGCGCCGCCTTGTGGTACGGCCGGGCGGCGGACCATGGCAATGCCAACGCCCAGCGCAATCTGGGCATCCTCTACCGCGACGGGCGCGGCGTCGCCCAGGACCTGGTCACCGCCTATTTCTGGCTGACCCTGGCGATCGACACCATGGCCAGCGGCCCGGAGCGCGAGCAGGCCCTCGAAGACCGCACGGATCTCGCCGAACGCATGGAGCGCCCGGAGATCCAGGAGGCCAAGGCCCGGGTCAAGCAGTGGACGGCCCGCGGCCCGGAGCAGCGCAATGTGGTGCTGATCCCGCCCCCGAGCGACCTGTCCGATCCCAACCGCTCCGAACTCGACTCCACCGGTTCGGGCTTTTTCGTCAGCCGGTCCGGCGAAGTCCTGACCAACCAGCACGTGATCACCGGCTGCGCCGACCTGACCCTCAAGCTGGGGCGCGAGAAGCTGGGCCCGGCGACGGTGTTGGCGACCGACGCGGACCATGACCTGGCCCTGCTGCGCAGCGGCACCTCGGTGATGAACTGGGCCCGCTTCCGCATGGGCCCGCCGCTGCGGCCGGGCGACGAACTGGTTGCCGTCGGCTATCCCCTGCGCGGCCTCCTCGCCTCCGAAGCCAATATCGCGACCGGCACGGTCAGTGCCAACGCCGGTCTGCACGACGATCCGGCCTATATGCAGATCTCGGCACCGGTCCAGCCGGGCAATTCGGGCGGGCCGCTGCTCGACCGTTTCGGCCTGGTCTCGGGGATCGTGTCGGCCAAGCTCGATGCCCTGGAAGTTGCCGACAGCTATGGCGACATTCCGCAGAACGTCAATTTCGCCATCAAGGGCGACGTCGCCGTGGGCTTCCTCAACCGCAGTGGCCGCAGCCCCGAGGGCCTGGCCCCCGCCGCGCCAAAATCGGCCGCCGACATAGGCGACCTCGCCCGTCCCTATACGGTGCTGGTGGAATGCTGGAAGTGACCGGCGGTTGGTTCAGGGCCGGATCAGCGGCGCATCGATCCCGTCATCGTCGGCGCCCCGGTTGAGCTCGGCGAAGGACTTGATGAGCAGCAGATTGGGATTGAAGAAGCGCCCGGCGCGGGTGGTGAAGCTGCCGCCGACAATATGCTGGATGAAGCGCAGCAGGTCGTCATTGTCCAGGCGCCGGCCACCTTCCAGGCCCAGCTTCTCGCTCTGCTTCAGCGAGTAGCTGAGGGTGAAGCCGGCCGACGACAGCAGATCCGCATCGTTCAGCAAGCCGGCCAGGCGGAGCAGACGGTCATCCCGGGCCAGCGCTTCCAGTTCGGCATAGCCCAGGGTGGGGGGCGGCGGCTCGCCATCGTAGAAGACATGGGCGTGCAGCGCTTTCAGATAGAGATTGGGCCCGGCCGGATCGGTCGCCAGGACCATGGTCTCGATCGCCTTGCAATCCTCGGCCGGCACGCCGGCCTGCGCCAGGACCGGCCAGGCATGGACCAGGGACTGCCGCTCCAGGCGGAAGCGCTGGCTGCCGTTCATGGTCCCGTCATGGTCAAGGTCGTGGATCAGGGCCGCCAGGTAGAGCCGGCCGTGATCCCGCGGCGTCAGCCGGATATGGGTGGCAAAGGCGTCGTTGCGCAACGCCAGATAATGGGCGTTGAGCAGCACCTCCAGAATGTGGTGGGCATTATGATAGGGGTTGGGCTGCGCCGCCCGGTCATGGGCCTCGACCTGTTCGGCCAGGGCGGCGGCGGCCACGGCGACCGGATCGCTGTCCTCGAAGCCGTAGCGGTCGAGCAGGTCGCGGGCGGTGGCGGCCAGCTTCGGTTCGTCCAGGGCTTCCAACTGGTCATAGGCCGCCGCCATATTGCCTGCCGCCCGTCGCGCGGTGTGACCGCGCACCAGGGTGAAGGGCTCGCTGGCGAGGTCGATCCCGGCAGCGGAGGCGAGTTCGGCCATATCGCGCGTCATAATCGCCCCATCGGACACATCAACTGCGGCGGCGTCAACGGGTGGCGTGGCGCGGCTGATAGATGAAGCCATAAGCGGGATAGACGGCCCCGAAGACCCCTGCGTCATAGTTCCAGAAGCGTAGCGCAGTCCAGTCATTGCCCGGTGTGACGTCGGTCACAGCCATGGCGGTATGGACCTTGCCGCGGCTGGCCGAGTCCCAGCCCCAATTGGCGTGGGTGACCACGATGTCCCGCGGGCCGATCACCTTGGTGACCACCGCCAGGTGTCCACGGGACAGCCGGGAGGACCGGGCCAGCACCAGCACCGCGCCCGGCTGGGGCCGGTGCCCCCGGGGATACCGCCCGGCGGCCGCGGTCCACCAGGTCCAGGCATCGCCGCGCAGGGCGACCCCCGAGACGTCCCGGGCATAGGGTACGCAATTGTTGTAGGAATCGGCCTTGGGCGGATAAAGCCCCGGCAGCCGCTGGACACCGCCGCAGGCGCCCAGGCTGCCGCAGGCCGCGACCAGCAGCCACCGGCATAGAGTCCGACCGAGCCCGTTCTGCAATGCGTTCGCCCCCCGCCGAATCACATGGAACCGCGCCAATATACCCCAGTCCGGCCGTCGCCCGAGATCGCAGGCCTTCTCTTTGGCCGGGACCTCGGCTAAGCAGGAAGGACAAATCGGGGAGGCGGTCGCCAATGACCGAGAGTGTGGCCGGCGTTACCGGGCCGTGGCGCCCCTGTCTGACCCTGATCGGCGGGGTCGCGGCGCTGGCCTATGTGCTGGCCGCCACGCTGGCCGCCCTGCAGTGGCGATCCGGCGCCGCCGGCATCTTCGCCGGCGAGATCGGCCTGCGCGATCTGTTTGCCGCTGCCCTGCTGGCCCTGCCGGTCATCCTGCTGCCCGCCCTGGCGGCCAACTTCACCGAACGCGCCCGGACCACGCCGATGCTGGGCCGGGCCGGCGCCGCCCTG